>NZ_JANSHH010000012.1:0-47242 GCF_047461515.1 Synechococcus sp. W70.1 | reverse complement strand
CTCCCCCTACCCCCCCGATGACCCGAATCTCTTGAAAAACCGCCCCCTTGCGGATCGCCTGGTGGTGATGAGTGCCGGAGTGCTGGCCAACTTGGCCTTTGCCTACCTGGTGCTGGTGCTGACGTTTGCTCTGCTGGGGATCCCCTCGGTTACCCGCATCCAGCCCGGCATTCTCATTGCTCAGGTAATGCCAGGTAGCCCGGCAGAGCGGGCGGGCCTACAGGCAGAAGATGTGGTGCTGCGGGCAGCTGACCACGACTACAGCGACCTTGCCGATGCCGCCTCGGCCTTGGCGGCCCTCAACGATTTTCAGACGCTCATCCGCAGTAGCGCAAACCAACCCGTTCCCCTGCAGGTGCGACGAAGGGAAAAAGAAGCGCTGCTGGAGATTACCGTAATCCCGGAGCGGCAAGGGGAGAAAGTAGCCATCGGGGTTAGCCTAGCGCCCAATCAGGAGGTGAACCTGCGCCCCGCCCAAAACCTGGGGGAGATCCTGACGGAAGCTGGAAACGCCTACCAGCGCTTGGTGACGATGAATCTCACTGGTCTGCAGGAGCTGCTGCGGAACTTCCAAAACACCGCTACTCAGATATCCGGGCCGGTGGGGATCGTCAAGATTGGCGCAGACCTAGCGCGGGATGACGTTGCCAGCTTGTTGAATTTCACTGCCTTGATTAGCATCAACTTGGCCGTCCTTAACCTGTTGCCCCTCCCTGGCTTGGATGGAGGCCACATTGCCTTTTTGATCTTGGAAGCCATCCGTGGCAAGCGGCTGCCCAGGGAGGTCGAAGAGCGGGTGATGCAGACAGGCTTGGCGCTTCTCCTGGGGCTGGGGGTGTTCCTGATCTTCAAAGATACTCTTGCCATTGTCACCGGGTCGGGCTAGTTGCCAATGACCAGCAAGCGGGCTTTGCGCCAAAGAGCCTTGGAGATTTTGCTGCGCCTGAAGCGCCATTACCCCAACTCCAAGTGTACTCTCCACTACCAGACGCCGCTGCAACTGCTGGTGGCGACGATTTTGTCAGCCCAGTGCACTGACGAGCGGGTTAACCAGGTAACCCCAGAGCTGTTTCGCCGCTTCCCCGATGCCCAGGCTCTGGCCACAGCCCCGCGGGAGGAGATTGAGGCTCTAATTCGGCCCACCGGCTTCTACCGCAACAAGGCCAAACACATCCAAGAGGCCTGCCGCAAGATCTTGACAGACTTTGGTGGCCAGGTGCCGCGCACCATGCCGGAGTTGCTCACCCTGCCAGGAGTGGCCCGCAAGACGGCCAACGTGGTACTAGCCCATGCCTTTGGCATTAACGCTGGCGTAACGGTCGATACCCACGTCAAGCGCCTCAGCCGCCGCCTTGGCCTTACCGAGCACGAGGACCCCGTGCGCATTGAGCGGGATCTCATGCAGCTGCTGCCGCAGGTGGATTGGGAGAATTGGTCCCTTCGCCTTATCGAGCATGGCCGAGCCATCTGCACCGCCCGCCAGCCTCTCTGCCAGCAGTGCTTCCTAGCTGATCTCTGCCCCACTGCCTCCCTTCTAAAGCCGGAGGCAGCTGCCAATTGAAATCCGCAGGAGCTGGCCCTCTCTCCGGAGGGAGTCCTCAAGCCCCTGCTTTGGCATGAGCGCGGTCACGCTACCCCAGCATCACCTTGGGAGAGAGCAACAGCGTCAGGGATCCCTGGCCACAATCAATGCGCCCTTGAGCAAAGCGCACGCGAGCCAGGCCTGCTTTCTTGAGGGTAATGGCCTCGGGATGGGCTGGCTGTAGCCCAATGGCTGCCTGTACCCAGAGGCTCAGATCCGGCTGGTGGCCAACTACCGCCAGCGAGGTGAAGGGATCCCGCTCTGTCTGCCAGCGCACCAAGTCGGCAAAGCTGCCGCCGGGGGCCAACGGCTCAAACACTTCCAGGGCTTCGGCCAAGTTCTCGTCCACGAAGATCTCTGCCGTCTGCCGCGCTCTGACCAGAGGACTGGCGAGCAGGAGATCCCACTTCCAGCCCATGCTCCTGAGCTGGCGGGCAATTTTGCGACAGCGCTGGCGGCCTTTATCCGTTAGGGCGCGCAGGCTATCCTCCTTCCCTGGTTGGGGCTCTTCGGCTATGCCGTGGCGAACAAAATCCACGGTCACTGCCCTGCCTGTTACCTGACTGTTGTCGTCTGGTTCAAGCTCAAACACCATCGGCACCCGGCAAACTTTCACGTTTCTCCTAGGATACCTTGCCCTGCTCGGGAAAAGCCCAGTGGCGACCCTAGTTGTGGTACGATGATAAACAGGATACTAAATGATGTTTTAGGAGTTCCCCAGGCATGTCTGCGGCAATAGATATTGCTGATGCTACCTTTGAAGCCGAGGTGCTACGCAGTGAGATTCCAGTTTTGGTTGATTTTTGGGCACCCTGGTGCGGCCCATGCCGGCTGGTAGCTCCTGTGGTGCAGGAGATAGCAGAGCAGTATGCTGGTAAAATCAAGGTTGTAAAAATCAATACCGACGAAAATCCCCAAACTGCCAGTCAGTACGGCATTCGGAGTATTCCTACCCTGATTCTCTTCAAAGGTGGCCAAAAGGTAGATGTGGTGGTTGGCGCCGTTCCCAAGGCAACGCTGACCACGATCTTGGAAAAGCACCTTGGAGCCTCTGCCGAGGGCTAAGGTTTTGGCCAAGACCAGGGATCTTGCCGGCTCTCCACCAGAAGGCAAGTACCCCAGCCGGGGGAGCCTATTGCAGTAAAAGTGGGTAAAAGAAGTAGACAGAGGATTCTGGATCCCAGCTTGACGGATTCTCTTTCCTTGCTGCTGCAAGAGATTTTTTCCAGTGCGGAAGCTCGTCTCAAGCAGTTACACCACCCCAACCGAACAGCTTGGTTGCGGATCTTGCGGTCGCTGCAGCGGATGGGATCCCTGAAGCTCAGCCGTCTGGACGCCAAGATCCTGGCAGCTACGCTTGAGGATCTGGAGCAGGGGTTTGCCACCTTCCAAAACTACACCCATCGGCGCAAGGTAACCGTCTTTGGCTCGGCGCGTCTAGGGGAGGACAGCCCCGAGTACCAGCAGGCGCAGCTATTTGCCCACCGCATTAGTCAGCTGGGCTTCATGGTGCTGACAGGGGGCGGCGGCGGCATCATGGAAGCTGGCAACCGGGGGGCAGGGCAAGAAAACTCGTTTGGGCTGAATATTCAGCTGCCCTTTGAGCAGGTAGCCAACCCTTTCATTGCCGCCAGCGACCGGGTTATTAACTTTAAGTACTTCTTTTCTCGCAAGCTTTTCTTTGTCAAGGAGACAGATGCCCTGGTGCTGTTTCCCGGCGGCTTTGGCACCCAGGATGAGGCTTTTGAGTGCCTGACCCTGATGCAGACCGGGAAGACCAAGCTGATGCCGCTGGTGCTGGTGGACAAGCAAGGCGGCTGCTACTGGAAAGAATGGGATGAATATGTGCGAGAGCACTTGCTCAGCCGCGGCCTAATCAGCCCCGAGGATCTCCACCTTTACTCCCTAACTGACGATGTCGGGGAGGCCTGTCAGCAGATTGTCGATTTCTATCGCATCTTTCACAGCAATCGCTACGTGCGGGAGCTTTTGGTTTTGCGCTTAAACACCAAGCTTTCACCGGAAGCCCTAGAAATTTTAAACCAAGAGTTTGCTGACATTCTCGAGTCGGGCCGGATTGAGCAAACAGAGGCTCTGCCCGAGGAAGCTGAGGAAGACATTGCCCATCTGCCGCGGCTAGTAATGCGCTTTAACCAGCGCAGCTTTGGGCGGCTGTGGCAAATGGTGCGCCGAATCAACAAGCTCCCTCCCGAAAGGTCAGAGCCTTTGATGCACCCTGAACAAAAGTAGCATCAATCCCAATGGGCCGGTTGTTTGTCAAAATCTGCGGCATCACGCGGCAGGATCAGGCCGAAGCCATTGCGGCGCTGGGGGTAAGCGCCCTAGGGTTTGTGGCCGTGCCCAACACGCCGCGCTATTTGCCTCTTTCGGCAGCGCGCTGGGTGGGATCCCTGCCCCGCCATGTGGAAAAGGTAGGGGTTTTTCTGGATCAGGATCCCGGCACCATCGCCACCTGGGTGGAAACGGCTGGCCTCACGGCTGTTCAGCTTCACGGCCAGGAATCTCCAGAGATGTGTCGGCAACTGGGAGAGTGGCTCCCCGGCATCCGCCGCATCAAGGCCCTGCGCATTCGGTGCCCAGCAGACCTGGAGGTGGCCGACCTCTACCGCGACTGTGTAGAGACCTTACTGCTGGATGCCTATCACCCCCAACGGGCAGGTGGCACTGGGCAAACGCTCAACTGGTCGGAACTGGCCTCCTGCTCTCTGCCCTTGCCCTGGCTTCTGGCCGGTGGCCTCAACCCAGACAATGTTCTGCAAGCGCTCAGCCACCTTCAGCCTGCCGGCATCGATCTCTCCAGCGGTGTCGAACGCCAGCCGGGCGACAAAGACCTAGACAAAGTCCGGCGTCTGCTGCAGCAGTTAGCATCCCAAGGTTGGGCAATCGCCCCTGGCCAGTCTCAACCCCCTGCAAGCCAGGGAGGCTCGCGCCCGATCCCTACTGCAGGGATCGAAGGTCCAGCCCTGGCTCAAACCTCACCTCTTTCACCTCTCCAAACCGTCCCATCAGTCCCAGAGGGCGATCGTTGAAGGTCACCAGCACCCCGCCCGCATTGCCAGTGCGCAGCACAATCGATCGCTCGGCCTCCCAGTTCAGCTCCGCCCCCGGCTGTAGGGTAGCCTCAAAAACAGTTTTTCCGTCGACAATAACCCGCAGCCAAGAAGGATGTTCCACCACGCGAATACCAAGGCGCACTGGCTTGCGCTGCTGGGCTTCCAAGAGGTCGGGGAAAACCCCCTCGATGCGCGTCCATTGCTCTAGGGTAGGAAACATCTGGCGAAGGGTCGGCTCGGGGTCTGACTTGCGCTCCAAGGAGTTGGCCGCCGGCGGCTGTAGCTGGGATCCCTCACCGCCCGAACGGCTAGCCAGCCACTGCCCAAAGGGATTGCCCCTGCTCTCCAAAAAAGCCGACAGCCCTCCCACCGCCAGCACGACCAGCCCCACATAGGCAGCCCAGAGGTGGAAGGGGCGCAAAGCAAAGGCGGTCTGTTCGCCAACAGCAGTTCGCGGAGGTGAGGCAGAGGGCATTTTGGCCGATAGCAGCGGCAACGCTTGCCGAGATAGCCTTTCGCCATCCAGCCCTAGGTAGTTGGCGTAGCGTTTAATGAAGCCTTGCACGTAGACTGGCTCCGGCAAGCGGCTTAAGTCGGCTTCCTCCAGGGCCTGCAGGTATTGGGAGCGGATGAAGGTATCGTTAGCTACCTCTGTCAACGTCAGCCCCCGTGCCTCCCGTGTTTGCCGCAACAGGGATCCCAGAGCTTCTAGAGAGTGTGCTGGTTCCTGCATCGTCGCTTACCTGTGAACGCACACTCAGGTGACATCCTCCCCCCAATTCACGGGAGAGGCCTGACACGCATATGGTAACGTACCCCAAGATGGGATTCATGCAGATCGCGCTCCCCTACTCTCTGAGCGCTTGGGCATTGTCAGCAAACGAGGCCAGCAAAGCCTGAACCTCCTGGGGCTCCAACAGGCGAAACTGACCTGGCTTGAGGTTGCCAAGGCGCAGCGGGCCAATCGCCTCCCGGTGTAAGCTGAGCACAGGATGGCCCAGTTGCTCGGCCACCCGCCGAATTTGCCGCTTGCGGCCCTCAAACAAGACCACCCTCAGCCAAGAGGAGTTGGAGTTTCTTCTATTTCCAAAAGGGGGCGGATCACAAAACTCCACCACTGCCGGCAGAGTGGTAGACCCATCCAAATCGACGCCCTCCCGCCATCGTTGTAGGGTGGCCTGGCTAGGGCGACCCTGCACCTGCACCCAATAGGTCTTGGGCAGATGATAGCGCGGGTGGGTCAGCTTCAGGGTCAGGTCGCCGTCGTTGGTGAGCAGCAAAGCGCCACTGCTGTCAGCGTCCAGCCGGCCCACTGGATAGAGGCGGATCTGCCGGTTCCAGGGTGGCGGAAGCAGATCCAGGACGGTCTTGCGCCCCCAGGGATCCTTGCAGGTAGACAAGACCCCCCGGGGCTTGTGCAGGAGCAAAACGTAGCGGGCCGGATCCCCGCAGGAGATTGCCTGCCCATCCACTTCGACGCAATCCCGTTCCGGATCGGCTTTAAAGCCCAGCTCGGTGACCACCTTCCCATTGACCCGAATGCGCCCAGACAGGATCCAGGCTTCCACCTGGCGGCGGGAAGCTAGCCCCTGCCGAGCCAAAAGCTTCTGGAGCCGCTGGGGTGCTGCCATAGGCACTGGGTAGCAAAAGAAGCAGAACCTCGCCTCCTAGGAGGAGGCGGGTGTGGTGCCGGCTCTAACTGGAGGAAGAGCTGTAGGACACCTTAAGCCTAACAAATCCTAGAACTTTGCGGTTGCTAACCTCTCAAAAGGCAACCGATGAGCTATTGCCCTGCTGGACTGCAAGGTTCACCAACCGGTTGCGGCCTCTTAGGCAGCAGGACGGGTCTCCTCTTACCTCCTGCAACCCCCGATGGTTAAGGGCTGAAATGGTGCAGCTACTGGCCGTCCAACTCCTCGGCCTCGCCACCATCCCCCTCTTCAACCGTTTCCTGGTCTTTGGAGGAGGATCCCTGCTGTCGAGCCTCGGCTTCCCGTTTCAGTTGGTTGAGCAGGGCCAAGACTCGGGACCCCCGTTCCAAGGAGCGATCTTGTAAAAACGCCACCGTCGGCACTCGTCGCAGGCCCAGCCGCTGGCCAATCTCCCGCCGCACGAAGGGGGTGGCGGCGACCAACCCTTCCATTGCTTGCCGCTGGGCTGCTTCGTCGCCATAGATGCTGACGAAGATGCGGGCGTTTTGCAGGTCGCTGGAAACCTCTACGTCCACAATGCTGACCATGCCCGCCCCCACGCGGGCATCTTTGATCTCCGAGAGCAGGATCTGGCTAACCTCTCGCTTGATCTGCTCGGCTACCCGGGCTACCCGTCGCTCTGTTGCCATTTTTCGATCCTCAGGTTCCTGTCCTCTGCAAACTTCGGCCCTTGGGGAGTGCTGGCTTCTCCGCGCCATGTTCTCAGAACAGTAGCAGATGCTACGCGCCTCTTCTCCTTCCCCCTCTATTTTGGGTCAATGTCCACCCTCTCCTGAGTAGGAATACCTAAAGCCAGCGATGGATGGAGACAAGATGATCAAGACCCCAGAGGCGCTGCGGCGCTCCGTGGAGCAGTTCATGCTCGATGTAACGGAGCCGCTCGATCCGCTACTTGCCCTCAAGCTAACTCAGGTGGTGGTGATGCTGGGAGATACAGCTTACGCCATGGGCTACAGCGATGGCCAGCGAAGTCTCTGCCCTGGCCGTCTTTTGGGAGATAGACACTGCCGGCAGCCTGAGGGGAATTGAAGAGAGGAAGGAAAAGCAGCCAAGATGGGATCCAGTTGCTTGGCCTCCTATGACTTCCCTAGTTCTCCTCTGGCATCGCCGCGATCTGCGCCTAGGAGACAACACAGCCCTCCATGTGGCAGCCCAGCGCAGCCCCCAGGTAGTGCCGGTTTTCGTTTTCGACCCCCAACTTCTGCAGCGGGCAGACATGGCCCCAGCCCGGGTGGCGTTTCTGCTCCAGGCGTTGCAGGACCTGCAGGAGCGCTACGCCCAGATGGGGATCCCACTCCTGTGGCGGCGGGGAGATCCAGCCGTGGAGCTGCGGCAGTTGGCCGCCGAGCTAGGGGCGCAGGCCGTGTTTTGGAACGAGGATCTGGATCCCTGGGCTCGGCAGCAGGAGAGTCGGGTGCGGGCCAGCTTGGCGGAAGCTGGGATCCCGTCTTTTTCTTACCAAGACATGCTGCTGCACGGGCCAGGGGAAGTGTTGACCCAGGCGGGGGAGCCCTACTCGGTTTTTACCCCTTTCTGGCGCCGCTGGTCTAGCTTGCCCAAGCCGGATCCCTTCCCCATCCCCAAGGGTCTGCAGCCGTTGTCCAGCCTGAAAGCCCAACCTCTGCCCAGCTTGGCGGATCTGGGCTTTGTCTGCAACCAGCGGATCCCGGCCGCGGGTGAGAGTGTGGCTCAGAGGCTTCTAGAGGATTTCTGCCAGGGCCTGCGCATTTTCGAGTACGAGCGGGCTCGCGACTTCCCCGCCGAGCAGGGCACCTCTCTTCTTAGTCCCCACCTCTGCTGGGGAACCATCGGCATTCGGCGGGTGTGGCAGGCCACCTGTGAAGTGGAAGCGGAGGCCCGCAGCGAAGAGGCCGAGAGCAGCCTGCGCACGTGGCGGCAGGAGCTGTGCTGGCGCGAGTTTTACAAGCATGTCTTGGCCCACTGGCCCCATGTGGAAAGCGGAGCCTACCGACGAGCCTTTGATGCGCTGGAATGGGACAACCGCCAGGACTGGTTTCAGGCCTGGTGTGCCGGCCAGACGGGCTACCCCATTGTGGATGCGGCCATGCGCCAGCTCAACGAAACTGGCTGGATGCACAACCGCTGCCGCATGATCGTGGCCAGCTTTTTAACCAAGGATCTACTCATCGACTGGCGCTGGGGGGAGCGCTACTTCATGCAAAAGCTTGTAGACGGGGATCTGGCTGCCAACAACGGCGGCTGGCAGTGGAGCGCCGGTGTGGGCACAGATCCCAGGCCCCTGCGCATCTTCAACCCAGCCACCCAGGCGGCCCGCTACGACCCAGAGGGGGAGTATATCCGCCGCTACCTGCCGGAGCTAGCGGGGCTGGATACCCCAGCTTTGCTGTGGGTGGGGAATGACCCCAAGGGATCCTGGGCTCTGCAGGAGCGGCGGCGCTGCGGCTACCCGGATCCCATCGTGGATCACAAGGTGCAGCAGCAGGAGTTCAAGCGGCGCTACCAGGCAGTGCAGCACGGCCACTCTAAGCCCGCTCAAGGCAGTCTTTCTCCTCCTTTCTGACAAGACGTGGCAAGGACTTCTCGTCACTCCCAGAAGCGCTCCGCGCCGCCAGCAGGTTTGCGACAGCGTTGCGTAGCAATAAAAAAGGGGATCCGAGGGATCCCCGCCAATCCCCACTTGCTTGAGACTACCGCCTTAGCTCGCTGGGGATGCGCTCCCCAAAGAGCACGAAGTAGAGGATGCGGTAGATGTCCGTGTTCAGGATCCCGGTGACCGGCACTAGCTCTCGAGCGTTCAGGCCCGCCGCGCGAGCAATGACCCCGCTGCCCACATCGTCCTTGCTGGCCCAGGAGATGCCAAAGGGAAAACGCTTGCCATTTTTGTCCGGAGCGGAGAGGAAGGGCTTTGTGCCAGTGCCGTCCACCCCGTCAAGGGGAGCGCCGCTTTCTTCAGTGGGCGGCAGAGGATTATCGGCAGACTCGACATCCACCAGCTGCATCCCGCCGGCATTGCTGTCGCTGGTGGTAATCATGAAGGTCTTGGGATTCTTCTCGATAAAGTTGAGAATCACCCCGATGGCATCGTCAGCCCGCTTCATGGCCTCCAGGCAGCCGGAAGCGTTGAGGTTGTTGCACATGTTGTCGGTGCCCTCTTCTTCGATGACGGCGAAGAAGCCCTTGGGATTGCGGGAGATCCGCTCCAGGGCAAACTGTGTCATCTCGGCAATGGTGGGGGCGCTGGCGATGTAGTTGGGCAAGTTTTCTTTCCGCAACTCTTCTTCAGGCTTGTCGTAGAAGGTGTCCTCGACGTTGAACACCCCCAAAACCTTGGAGACATTTGCCGGCAGCTTTAGCAGCTCGTCGCGGGTGTAGACAACGGCGTACCCCTTTTTCTTGGCCTCCTCAATCAGGTTGCGGCCATCCTTGCGCTTCCCTTGGCCAAAGCGTCCCTGGACACCTTCCGGCAGCAGCCATTCCTCGCCAGCGCCGAGGATGATGTCTACCCCTGACTCCACCACCTGCAGGGCAATCCCCTCATAGTCGCTGCGCTTAGCAGCCTCGGCAACGAACGCAGCCGTCCCCGGCTCAATGAGGGATCCAGACTGAACCAAAGCTGTACCCAAGCCTGCCGCCACAGCCTCTTCCATGATCGTGTTCAGGGTGCCGTTGGCCGAGGGATACTCCTTGCCGTCCGGATCCAACCCAAAGCTCTTGGCGTGAGCCCGAGTTCCTGTGGCATGGGTCACCGCTCCGGCGTTGGAAGTTCCCCCAAGCTGGTCGAAAAGGTGCCCGCGATAGGTGGTAATCACGGGAAGACGATCCCAGTTCAAGAAGCCATCTGGGCCCTTGTAGAGAATGCGCGTAATATCCCAGTGGGAGGCCGAAGTGCCATCGGGGTGGAAAAAGATCGCCCCGTTGCCGGTCGGCTTTGGCGCCGCCTGGGCCAGGCTAGAGGAAAAAAGCGAAGAGGACAGCAAACACAGCGCTGCAGCCAAAGCTGCCCTCAGAGGATGGTTACGCATAGCTAACCCGCTCTTGCTTGCTCAAAGCTGAACGTCAAGGAAAGTAACACGGCCTTGAGCAGTTAGCAAGAGCGCACGCAAATACCCCTGCAGAACTTACCTGCAGCGACGACCCTCTCCTAAGGTCTGCTACTTGGGTGGGGCAGGTTAGGAGGTCTATACCTAGAGTTAACTATCTCTTAACTGCCTCATAACGTCAAGGCTTCTCGTAGAGCTTTATAGCCGTCTTCCAGTCAAGCTGTTCTTTTGGGAGCAGGCGTCGAACTCTTGGCCTGCCAGGACCGCCTAAGCTGTCTAAGGTGGTGTTGCCAACGCTGCAGTTCCCCGGCTTCCAGCGGGATCCCGCCAAAGCGTACTTCCAGGTAGCGCTGCAGGAACCGGATGGCCAGTTCAACCTGAGGCAAGTCGGCCTGGCGCAAGTGTTCTAGGCAAGCTTCTGGCCCTAGGTGGGCTGGGATCCCCACTGCCGTCGCCAGGTCCCGCAGTTGCAGATAAAGCCTTGAGATGACCTGGCGGCGCCGCTGGGACTTGGGCAGGGCTGCCGGCAGCCAGCGCATCCCGGCAAAGGCTAGACTCGGCAGCAAGAGGCCAACCATCCAGGTGGGCCAGGGGGGCGGAGGCTGCCACAGGGATCCCAGCAAAACCCCATTGCCGGCAGTGGCCAACAGAATCCACCCCCCATCCTGCCAGCGCAAAGCCCGATAGCGGCGGCGGCGACCCCAGTAGGCCATGGAACTGGTGATTAAAATCACCCCCACCAGCGGCAGGCCGTTTTGCTGCAGCGTTTGCCCCCAGCCCACCAGGCTGCGGCGGAAGGCGGCGACGACATCCTCTTGCTTTTGGGGAGCAGTCACGCGGCTAGCCAGCTCTTGGATTTGCCGCCAGATCTGCCGCTGGGTGGATAGGTCGTATTGAATCACATACTTAAACCAGCGAAAGCGCAGGCTGTCGTAGAAGTCTAGGATGGGATCCCACCAGGTTTCCCGCTGGCTAACATTGGCCTCTGCCGGCGTGGCATCGAAGATGATCCATCCATAGGGGCCAAAGGGGATCTCCGTCCAAGAATGGGCATCGGCGTTGCGCACTGCCAAGTACTTCTCCTGCGCCACCCAGCGACCGCCCAAGAAGCCATTGACCACGCGGGCCGGTATGTCAAGGCTGCGGGCCAGCACCGTCAGAGCGGTGGCAAAGTATTCGCAGTGGCCGCGGCGATGGGTAAACAAGAAAGCCTCCAAAGGCGGCTCGGCACCGGGATCCGGCAAATTGGTGGTGTAGGCGTAGTTCTCTAGCAGGTAGTTCCGCAGAGCCGTTACCTTGCCAAAGACATCGGGGATCCCAGCCGTGATCTCCTCTGCCAAGGCGGGAATGCGCGGATCCAGGTCTTCTGGCAACTGCAGATAGGCTTGTTGCTGGACTGGGTCAAGAGCGCTCAGCAGCTCCTCCCGGCCAAGCTGGCGCAGGCGGGGTTCCAGATCCCGTGGGATCCGGCTCACGGCACGGTAGAGATAGGGCATCCGGGGGGGCAGAGAATGGCTGACATCTCCAGTCTCGCGCAGGAGCAGGCGGCGGTTTTGCCATTGCCACCTCTGCTGTGGGGTCATCGCCCCACCTCGATCCAGCCATTCCACCTCCACCAGCGGCGCCACCCCAAAAACGGTGTTGGTGTCCAGCGGCTCTAGGTAGATGAGCTGCTCCAGCGGAAAGAACTGCAGGTCGGAGGCAGCAGGGATCAAGGGGGAGGCCGAGAGCTCAAAAACCCCTGCCGCGTTGGGGAAAATCGAGAGCGAGCGATCTAGCGTCCGCGACCAAGCCCGCCCGTCGTAGCGATCAAAGCTCATGCCACGCCAGTAGAGAGACTCCATCTGGGGCGGCACCCCTGCCGGGAACTCCACCCGCATGACAACGGTGTTGTCAGTCTTGAGGGTGCCAAACTCCCCCAGGCTGACCTCTTCGGCAAAGCCAGTGGTCATCACCAGCGAACGGGCCTGCCGGCCTAAGATCCCCAAGCCGACGCGCGGAAACAGGAAAAACAAAGCCACCGACAGGACCATGGCCAGCAAGGCCAGGGATCCAAGAAACCCCAGAAAGCCAAGGTCGATCCTGCGGACTTGGCTGGCCGCCTGCGGGCGCTGCTCGGCTTGGAGGCGCAGATGATAAAGGGTGAGGTTAACTAGCCCTACCCCCACGTAAAGCAGGAAGAGGAGTCCAAAGCTAATATCTTGGTTGAACAGGGTGGCAATTGCCATCAACAGCAGCGACAACACCGCCAACTGGATGTGATCTGCTGCCCGCTCCCGCTGAAACAACTTGGCCCCCGTTAGGTAGAGCACCAGGCCAATGGCCCCATCCGAAAGCTGCAGGAAGCCCGAGAGCACCAACGCCGCCAAGCTGACCAACACGCTCACCGTCAGCGGCATCCAGAGGGGCGCATAGCGGGCAAAGCTAATCCGGGGTGGCTCCCAGAACCAACTGCCCACCCCCGCCGCCAAGCAGAGGGCGATAACCGCCGGCGACAGGGCCCGATCTCCAAGGCAGAGGGCCGTGAAGGCGATCCCCACCAGCAGGTAGATGAAGACTTTTTGGACAGCAAGCAGCGGCCAGGCCATGGGCTAGGTTGCCTCGGGATCCCTCAAGTGGCCCTTCCAAGATAGCCAAGTCTTTTTCCTTCTCCTGCCCACGATAGACCCAGCTTGCTGGTACCCCTTCTCGATTGGAGAAGACAGACCTCTGCCGCGGCACTAGAAAGCACTAGAATCGTTAATGTTCCTTAACTTTCGTTGTTTTTCGACCTGCGCTGCGCACAGAGGGGACGAGATGTCCGGCCAGAACGAAATCCACGTAGTGGGGGCGCGGCAGCACAACCTCAAGAACATCGAGCTGCGGATCCCGCGCAATCGCCTGGTGGTGTTTACGGGCGTCTCCGGATCCGGCAAGTCTTCGCTGGCCTTCGACACCATTTTTGCCGAGGGGCAGCGGCGCTATGTGGAGTCCCTCAGTGCCTATGCGCGGCAATTTCTAGGGCAACTGGACAAGCCGGATGTGGATCGCATCGAGGGCTTGAGCCCGGCCATTGCCATCGACCAAAAGTCCACCAGCCACAACCCCCGCTCCACGGTGGGCACCGTTACCGAGATCTACGACTACCTGCGGCTGCTCTACGGGCGGGCTGGGATCCCGCACTGCCCCCATTGCGACCGGGTGATCGCTCCCCAGACGGTGGATCAAATGGTGGATCAGATCCTGGCCTTGCCGGATCGGACGCGCTTTCAGCTGCTTGCGCCTGTGGTGAGGGGGAAAAAGGGCACCCACGCAGCGCTCCTGCAAAGCCTGCGCCAGCAGGGATTTGTGCGGGTGCGTGTCGACGGCCAGGTATGGGATCTCAGCGAAGAGATCACCTTGGACAAAAACAAGACCCACACTATCGAGGTGGTGGTGGATCGGCTGGTCAAGGGCCCCGACATTGCAGAGCGGCTGGCCGATTCCCTGACCACCTGTCTGCGCCAGTCGGGGGGACTGGCGGTGGTGGAGCTCTTGCCCCGCGAGGAGGAGCGGGAACATCTGTTGCAAAAAGTAGCCGAGGTGGCGGGGCAGTACCTCAACGGCAAGCCGACGGAGCTGATCTTCTCTGAGCAATTCGCCTGCCCCGAACATGGCTCGGTGCTGAGCGAGCTGTCGCCGCGGCTATTTTCCTTCAACTCGCCCGTTGGCGCCTGTCCTGTCTGTCACGGCTTGGGCTTTGAGCCCATCTTCGACCCCGACCGCATTGTGCCCGATCCCAAACTTCCCCTCTACGCGGCCATCGCACCTTGGGCCGAGCGGGAGAACCCCTACTACCTGGCGTTGCTGGCAGGTGTCGCCAAGGCTTTTGGCTTTGACCTCAGCAGCCGCTGGTGCGACCTCACGCCCGAGCAGCAGCAAATCCTCCTCTACGGCACCGACCAGGAGATCTACGTTGAGGCAGAATCCCCCTACCGGGGCCGGGGCTACTACCGTCGCTACGAAGGGGTGATCCCGCAGTTGCAGCGGCACTACCAAGAAACCACCTCCGAGACCTACCGGCAAAAGCTGGAAACCTACCTCACCTACCGCCCCTGTGCGGCCTGTGGGGGGGCTCGCCTTCGCCCTGAGGCCCTGGCAGTGCGCGTCGGCGGCTACCGCATTACTGATCTCACCGAGGTCTCTATCCGGGAGTGCCTACACCGCTTAGAGCATTTGAAGCTCACCCCTCGCCAGGCGCAGATTGCCGAGCTGGTGCTGCGGGAGATCAAAACCCGGCTGCAGTTTTTGATCGACGTGGGCCTTGACTACCTCACCTTGGCCCGCCCGGCCATGACCCTTTCGGGGGGTGAAGCGCAGCGGATCCGGCTGGCTAGCCAGATTGGCTCTGGCCTGACGGGCGTGCTCTACGTGCTGGACGAACCCTCCATTGGCTTGCACCAGCGGGATAACCACCGCCTCTTGCAAACCCTGTTCCGCCTACGGGATCTGGGCAACACCCTAATCGTGGTGGAGCACGACGAGGAAACCATCCGCGCCGCCGACCACATTGTGGACATTGGCCCTGGAGCTGGCATCCACGGAGGAGAAGTGGTGGCCCAAGGGTCTCTAGCCGACATCCTGGCCTGCGAGCGCTCCATGACGGGAGCTTACCTTTCGGGGCGGAGGCGGATCCCTACCCCTGCCCAGCGCCGACCGGGGAAAGGGGTTGCCCTCAAGCTCACCAATGCCCACAAAAACAACCTCAAACACATCGATGTGGAGATCCCCCTGGGCAAGCTGGTCTGTGTTACAGGGGTCTCCGGCTCCGGCAAGTCCACCTTGGTCAACGAGTTGCTCTACCCTGCCCTGCAGCACTACCTCGGCCAGAAGGTGCCCAAGCCGGCGGAAATGGGGGAGTTACACGGCATTGAACACATCGACAAGGTTATTGTCATCGACCAATCCCCCATTGGCCGCACTCCTCGCTCCAACCCTGCCACCTACACGGGTCTGTTTGATCCCATCCGCCAAGCCTTTGCCCAGACTCGGGACGCCAAAGCCAGAGGCTATCAAGCTGGCCACTTCTCCTTCAACGTCAAGGGAGGGCGCTGCGAAGCCTGCAAAGGGCAAGGGGTGAACGTGATTGAGATGAATTTCCTGCCCGATGTGTATGTTACCTGCGAAGTCTGTGGCGGCAAGCGCTACAGCCGCGAGACCCTCCAGGTCAAGTACAAGGGCAAAAACATCGCCGAAGTCCTGGATATGACGGTGGGAGAGGCGCTGGAGTTTTTCGCGGCCCTGCCCCCTGCGGCTAAGATCCTGCAGACCCTGGCCGATGTGGGCCTCGACTACATCAAGCTGGGTCAGCCGGCTTCAACCCTCTCGGGTGGGGAAGCGCAGCGGGTGAAGCTGGCCGCAGAACTGGCCCGCCGCTCCACCGGCAAAACCCTTTATCTATTGGATGAACCCTCCACCGGCCTGTCGTTTTACGATGTTCACAAACTTTTGAACGTCCTGCAGCGGCTGGTGGATGCGGGCAACACCGTGCTGGTGATCGAGCACAACCTGGACATTCTCCGCTGTGCCGACTGGATCATCGACTTAGGGCCGGAAGGGGGCGACCAGGGCGGCCAAATTGTTGCCGTCGGCACCCCGGAAGAAGTAGCCGAACACCCGGGATCCCATACGGGGCGGTACCTGAAGCAGGTTTTGCAGCAACACCCCCCAGCCCCTGAGCTGCCTTAGCTTCGGCTGGGAGTCTGCCTCCACTCGGCCTTCGGCCAACTTCAAAACAACAGCTCTTCAATAATCTCGTTGGAAAACAGCCAGCCCTCGGGCGGGACTAGCCGTAGCCGTCCCCCTTCGCAACTGGCCCAACCTTTTTCAAAGTAGGGATCCAGCCTCTGCAAAGCCTGCTCCACCCTCCTGCTGCCAAAGCGCTCCTGTAAAGTTGCCAAATCCAGCCCTTCCTGGAGGCGCAGCCCCAACATCACCGTATCCATCCAGATTTCTTCTAGAGAGGCTGGCGGCGGGAGGGGGTGAACTTGGGCTTTGACCTGTTCAAAATACTTGTGGAGAGTCCTCGGCTGGTGAATGCGCCGCCCCCCTTCGTAGCCGACAGATCCCATGCCAAAGCCAAAGTAGGGGCGATTTTCCCAGTACACCCGGTTGTGGCGACAGGCATACCCAGGGCGGGCAAAATTGGAGATCTCGTAGTGGATATAGCCTGCCTGGGTGAGGAGACGCCGGGCCATCAAGTACATTTCAACGGTCGCCTCTTCGCTGGGCAGGGGCGCCTCTCCCGGCCGGTACAGACGACCAAAGCGAGTTTCGGGCTCGAGGGTGAGATCGTAAACGGAGACGTGGGCCGGGTTGATTTCAAGAACAGCTTGCAGCGACTCCTGCCAATGTTCCAAAGTTTGGTAGGGCAGCCCGAAGATCAAATCCAGGTTGAAGTTCTCAAAGCCCACCGCCTTCAAGTCGGCCACAGCTTCATAAATTTCTTCCACTCCGTGTAGGCGACCGCAGGCGGCCAGCAGCTCTGCCTGAAACGCCTGGGCTCCCAAGCTAATGCGGTTGACCCCCAGGTCCCGGTAGCCCGCCAACTGCTCCCGCGTCAAGGTGCCGGGGTTGGCCTCAAGCGAAATCTCGCAGTCGGGATGAAACGGGATCCGCTCCCTAAGTTGAGCCAAGATCCGGCCCAATTGCTCCACCGTCAGCAGGGAGGGAGTGCCGCCGCCGAAAAAAATGCTGGTCAAGGGTTGGGGATCCCCGGCCAAATGGCGGTAGCGATAGGCGCCACCGATCTCTTGGCAGAGCACCTGCACATAGGTTTCTATGAGCTCGCGGGTGCCCAGGCCAGTGGCAAAATCGCAGTAGTGGCAGCGCTGCCGACAGAAGGGGATGTGCAGGTAGGCAGCCTTCGGCCAGCCAAGCTGAGCGGAGGGGGTCAGCTTTTCCGTAGGTGCTGCGACTGCCATAGAACCACTCTACTGATAGGCCCTTGAAAGGATCCATGAAAGCCGTGCGCCTGGCGGTGATCGACTATGATGCCGGCAACTTGCATTCAGCTTGCAAAGGGCTGGAGCGGGCCGGGGCCGAGGTGCAGATAGTAACAGAGCCGGACGGCCTAGAGGCTTTTGATGGCGTCGTCCTGCCAGGAGATGGGGCTTTCGACCCAGCCATGCAGCAGTTGCGGGCGCGGGGCTTTGTGGAAGCCTTCCGAGCGGCAGTGGAGCGGCAGCAGCCCTTCCTGGGCATCTGCCTTGGGCTGCAGGTTTTGTTTGAAAGCAGCGAAGAGGGAAACGAGCCAGGGCTGGGCATCGTGCCAGGACGGGTGCAACGCTTTCGACCAGAGCCAGGCCTGCGCATCCCCCACATGGGCTGGAACCAGTTGCACCTCACCCAGCCCCAGTCTCCCCTTTGGGCAGGGATCCCTGACCAAGCCTGGGTCTATTTTGTCCACTCCTACCACGCGGTGCCCCACGACCCAAGCTGGGTGGCCGCCACTACTCAGCACGGCAGCCAAACCTGTGTGGCCGCCATTGCCCAGGGCGCCGTGTTGGCCACCCAGTTTCACCCGGAAAAGTCCGGTCCGGTTGGTTTGAAGATCTTGCAAAACTTCGTGGACTTTGTGGCCGGATCCCTGGCCCGCACCTAGGCCTCGGCTTTTCCCAAGCCCCATGAACTACTGGCTGATGAAATCGGAGCCCAGCGTCTACAGCATCCGGGATCTGCAGCGGGAGGGCCAAACTCTCTGGGACGGCGTGCGCAACTACCAAGCCCGCAACTACCTGAAGGCTATGCAGCCTGGGGATCGCGCCTTTTTCTACCACTCCAACGCCAACCCTCCCGGCATAGCCGGCTTAATGGAGATCGTGGAAACCCAGGTGGTGGATCCCAGCCAGTTTGATCCCACCAGCCCCTACTACGATCCCAAGTCAACCCCTGCAGCTCCCCGCTGGTACACGGTGCGAGTGCAATTCGTTGCTGCCTTTGAGCGCTTGATCCCTTTGGCCCAGTTGCGGGCCACTTTTACCCCTGCAGAGCTAGAGGTGGTGCGGCGGGGCACGCGACTGTCGGTGATGCCCGTTCCCCAGGTCGTGGCAGAACGGCTGCTGGAACTGACAGCCTTTTCCCCCTAGTCCTACGAGGCTAGGGCGAGCCAGCTAGAGGCCTCTTGGCCCCTGGCAAGGGGATCGACTGCCAAAGCTTCAAGAGCCAAAGGTTGAGAGTCCCCAGCGCTGCAGGCTGTCGAAAGCTGCGTAGGCCGTCAGATCTGGCTGCAGGGGCGTAATCGACACGTAGCCCTCGGCAACTGCCCGCACATCAGAGCAGGGATCCACCTCCTCTTCCACCACCTCTCCTGCCAGCCAGTAGTAAGCCTTGCCGCGGGGGTCTACTCGTTTCTCGTAGAGATCTGTGTACTTGCGCCAGGCCAGGCGGGCCAAGACCATGCCGCGTATTTCAGCTAGCCCCAGCGGCGGCACGTTGACGTTCAACAGCATTGGCTTCTCTAGGGGCTTCAGGCTCAGCTTCTCCAGCAGGGTCAGCACCACCTGGGCCGCCGGCTGAAAATCCTGGTGGGTAAAGCTGGCCAGGCTCACTGCCAGGCTGGGGATCCCTTCCAACAGCCCTTCCATGGCCGCTGAGACAGTGCCTGAGTAGAGCACATCGGTGCCCAAGTTGGCCCCCTGGTTGATGCCGGAAATCACCCAGTCGGGACGATGTTGCAGCAAGCCATCCAAACCCAGCTTGACGCAGTCCGAAGGTGTGCCTGAACAGGCCCAAGCTTGCACCTCTGGCGGAAACCCCTCCCGCACCGGCTCCAGCCTTAGAGGCTTGTGCAAGGTTAGGGCATGGCCCGTGGCCGAGCGCTCCCGATCCGGACAGACCACCGTTACCTGGTGCCCGCCTATCTGAGCCAGCGTTGCCGCCAAACACCGCACCCCGGCCGCTTGGATGCCGTCATCGTTGCTGACGAGAATATTCATCAGTGCCACCCCTCACCCACCCCTGGCCATCCTTCCCTTCGACCAAGCTCGGCTGCCTCTATGATGCCCTCTGCTGCCAAGCCTACAGCCGGCCGGAAGCCAAGACAAAGCCTGAGAAGCGCAGCCTAGCATGTTATCATTGAGCATAGTCTTACGGACAATATCCGTAGAGGTACGGTGTCGTTCAGTAAATTTTGAGGGTCATTATGAAGCTAAGGTAAAGCTAGTCTTCTTCCTCTTGTGGGGGCTGCCAATGGCGTCTTTGGTGGAGGGAAGAGCCCAATGTAGCCCCTGAGGTTGCCCAATCGACAGGAAGTCTATCCCATGTCCCTAGTTTCCATTGCATCGGCAACAGAAGCTCAGGAGTGGCGAGAACTCTGCCAGTGGGCTGGGGAGCACTACCGCTCTCGCACTTTTCCCAAAGATGTGCGCATCCCCACCCGTCCGGGACTGGTGTATATCCCCCAGGAGGGGGTGGTGCGCCTGGTCAGCCAAACGCCAGAGCGGCGGGAAGTTTTTGTTGGGTTTATCACACCTGGCGTGCCCTTTGAGGTGAGCCACCCAGAGCGCTTTGAGCTAAAAGCCTGTACCCACGTCGATCGCACCACGGTGATGTGGTTTTACTGGAAGGATTTAGAACAGTGGCCCTATCTGCACCAGAAGATTCAGGAAAGCTTCCGCCAGCAACTCCAGCGCAAGTTGCTCTGGCTAGGCAACCTGGGCCAGCGTCGAGCCATTGACCGCCTCAGGGGGTTTCTAAGCCTGTTGATCGAGGAGTACGGCCAGCCCTGCGACCAGGGGATGTACCTCCCCTGGACTCTAACCCACGCCCAGATTGGGGATGCCATTGGCGCTACCCGCGTGACGGTAACCCGCCTTTTGGGATCCCTGCGCTCGAAGGGGTTTGTGCAGATCCTGGATCAGAACCTGATCTGCATTCCCAATGGGGTGAAGCTGCAGCCGACGCCAAAAAAGGTGGCCAGCGCTTAAGCTATGGGCCTACAGCTTTACTACCGGGCCTGGGGAGAAGGGATCCCTTCCCTGCCCATCTTGCTGCTCCACGGCCATCCTGGCAATGCCGACTGCATGGAAGTTTTTGCCGAGGCGGTGGCTGGGATGCACCCCTGCGTAGCCCCAGATCTGCGCGGCTACGGGCGTTCGCAAGTACGGGATCCCTTTGAGATGTCGGCCCACTTGGAGGACTTGCAGGAGCTGCTGGATCGCCTGGGCTGGCGGGAGTGTCTGCTGCTGGGCTGGTCGCTGGGCGGGATCCTAGCCCTAGAGTTGGCTTTGCGCCTACCCCAGCGGGTCAAAGGTTTGATCCTAGTGGCCAGCGCTGCCTGTCCCCGCAGCAACCATCCCCCTACCGATTTTTGGGATCAGCTCAACACCGGCATTGCTTCGCTGCTCAACTGGCTTTGGCCCGGCTGGAGTTGGAACATCAACACCTTTGGCCGCCGCTCTCTCTACCGCTACCTAATCCAGAGACATACCCCGAGAACCTATCGCTACCTGGCCCAGGCAGCTTTGCCGGCCTACCTGCATACCTCTCCTCAGGCTCGCCAGGCCCTACGCGCTGCCCTTCGACAGGGCTACAACCGCGAGGGGGAGCTGCACCGCCTGCACCTGCCGGTTTTGATTCTGGCTGCGGAGCAGGACTGCCACATCACTGTTGCCAGCAGCCTAGCCACGGCTCGCCTTCTCCCCCAGTGCACCTGCATTGTCTATCCCAACGTGGCTCACCTCTTTCCCTGGGAGATCCCTGAGCAAGTAGAGCAAGATCTGCGCCGCTGGCTGAGGGCTCAGGACTGGGCCAGGGGAGGCTCTTGCAAAGTCCCCTCAGAGGGCGGGGCGGCCTCCTGAACTTGGGCTAACCTACGCAGCCGAGCAAAGGCCTCTTCCTCCAGGTGGATTTGCTGCTGCTGTTGTTCTTCCGGGGTGCGCAGGCGTTTCCCCAAAGGCTGTTGCAGCGTGCCCAAAAGTAAGGGCTCAGAGACTCCCGGCTCGGGGTGGATGACAGTGCGGGCTTGCAGGGTAAATACCGGCGAGCCGGTAGAGAAACGACCAGAGGAGGCCAGATCGCTAGCTGCCTGCTTCAGCGTAAGGATCAGTTGCTCCGGGGTAATATCTGGGCTAACGGCAATGACCGCCCGCTCCGCCCCTTGGTCATAGACAGTGGTGTAGGGAGCAGCCCCGGGGATGCGGGAGCGGAAAATGGGCCCTAGGCTCAGGGCAAAACAGCCTGCCGTTAGAACCAAGGTAAAGGCTGTGTAGCCCACTAGCGAAAACTTCCAAGGCCAGTTGCGTATCCAGGCCAGCAGAGTGAGCAGCGCCAGGAAGACCGCTACTCCCAGCCCCACCTGGCTGGCAGAGGCGAAGAAAGATTGCAAAGAGCCATCCATCATTCGCAAACTACCTCTTGTTGACCCCAGAACTGCCGGCGGCTATGTGCATTTTAGAGCCATTTCTTTATGCTACTAAATCAGCATTGCTGGCAAGAAGGACGCTGAAAAAATGCGAAGAAAACGAACCACGGTACTGGCGAAAGGACTATAATGACTATAATGCCGGCGAAGCGGCTTGAGAGCTGTCGGCATTCATCTTCAACTCTATCTGAAGGAGCGCATCACAGGCTTGATTCTACGGATCCCTCGGTAGCCCTGCGGATCGCAAGAGAGTCACTGTTCACCCTTGGCAACCTCACTGCCGGGATCCTCAGCGAATACCACGACGTCATTAGCAGCTCTGTGCTGCTGGAAAAGCTGCAGGCCTTTCGGGTTGTCTACGAAGAGGCTGTTGCCCGCCTACAGAAGCCCTCCTTCCGGATTGCCACCATTGGCACCACCTCTTCGGGCAAATCCACTATTGTGAACGCCCTCATTGGCCGGAAAATCGCGCCTATTGAGGCCCAGGAGATGAGTGCCGGGATTCCTGCGGATTAGGCACAGCGAGCGGAGCAGGCTAGTTATCCACAATACCGAAGGAGCTACCTGGGAATGCGGCACGTGGGAAGACCTGAGGGACGAAGAAATCTACAGCCGGCTCAAGCTGACGATGGAGGCCTACCACCAAGAGCGGCGAAAGAAGAGGAAGAAGAGGGATGAAGCGGAGGTGGGCATCCCTCAGGTAGACGTTGAGTGTCCGCTGCTGCCGGTCAGAAATCCTTTTCTGCTAGGCCTGCCTGAGGGCTTACAGGTCGAGATTTATGACTTGCCTGGCCTAAACTCAATTCAAGATAGAACAAGCCTTAGGATTATCCAAGAGCATGTCAGCAAGTGCTTTAGCTTTGTTGCACTGAATTACTCTCAGACAGATTGGCAAGGACGGGAAACTCTCTTGAGAGAGCTAAAGGATGTCGTAGAGTTTCTCAGAGGTCAAACCAGTTTGATGGTCTTCTTGCTCAACAGGGTTGACATGCGGAATCAAACCGACAACCCTCTAGAGCAAAGGATCGAGGAGCTGAGGGAGGAAATTCAGGAGATTCTGGCTCTTCCAGAGCCACCTTGCATCGTTCCTCTTTCTGCTATTGCACTCTTTTATGCTCAATGTGCTTGGGGAGCTAACTCTTCTGAAGCGTCGGATGTAGATCCCAGTACCAGGCGATGGATGGTCAGCTCTCTTTTTAAAGACTGCTATAACTTCATTAAAGCCTCTACGGGAGGTGATAAGGAGCTGAGGTCGTGGCTACTTAACCTCGAGAACAGCATCGAGGAAGGACAGGAAATATCCGAATTTTTTTCTCTGACCAAGCCCATCAGATCCCTGCTGAGCGCCAGGTCCACTGCCTATTGCTCAGCGATATTGCTCTCAAGGGTTGGGCAGTTTCCCTAGCGGCGGAATCCCAGCTTCTGCTTAAACATGGGTACCTTCAAGATGCTGTTGATGTCCTAAACTTCGAGGTCCCTCGTTTCCGGGAACTGAGCGAAAGGTGGTGTGCAGCTCTCTTGCCAGCAGACCGGCCTCAGCTCCGGACGGCCTATACGTACAAGGCTTCTGGCTTCGCTGGCCGCATCTCTAGCGAACGCATCCAGCGCATTGCTCGTCTTTCCCCACTTGATCGAGGGCTTACGCCAGAGCAGGTCTTTCTCAGAGAAAAGAATCTTTCCGTCGAGTTTCAGATGACCTATTTCCAGGAGTTGGACAAGTCTTGGTACCTTTCCCAAGCTGCTTTAGCCGAATACCTAGATACCCTCAGCGAGCTCACCGAGCGCCTTGAAGGTCTCCAGTCTTTTGCTCGCCTCTGTCGAGAGCTTAACCAAGCGGATCCGTACCGATTGATCCCATCTGAACCCAAAAGTCTCTATCTACTGGCTGCCGAGTAAAACGGTCAGCCGACCTCGCGGGCAGCGCGCACCAGCAGCCCCGCCATGATCAGCGCCGAGAGAATCGAGCTACCCCCATAGCTCACTAGAGGCAGGGGCACCCCTGTAGTTGGCAGCATCCCGCTCACCACGCCGATGTTGAGCAAGGCCTGGCCCACCAGAAACATTAAGCAGCCACAGGCCACTAGACGAGTGGGCAGATCCGGGCAGCGCCACATGACTCGCAAGCTCACCCAGGTATAGGAGCCCAACAGCACCAGGAAGAAGAGGGATCCCACTAGGCCAAACTCCTCCGCATAGACCGCAAAGATGAAGTCCGTGTACTGGATGGGCAAGTAGAACAGCTTTTGTTGAGAAAGACCGTAGCCTTTGCCCCACCACCCCCCTGAGCCAATAGCCAAGAGGCTTTGCACCAACTGGTAGCCATCTCCTCGGGCATTGCCCCAGGGATCCAAAAAAGCCAGGATGCGCCGCCGTTGGTAGTCTTTGCTGAGGATGCTCACCACTGCTGCTAGCGTCCCCAGGCCTGCCGTAGCCAAAAGGGCGAAGAGGGGGACCCCAGCCGTCCAGGCCATAACCCAGAGAGTAAGACCGCAGATGGCAGTGGTGCCCAAGTTGGGCTGGGTGAGGATCCCCACCAGCCCCAAAGCAAAGAGCCCAACCCAGACTCTACGAAACCAGCGGGGATGCTCGAACCAACGGCCAAACACCCAAGCTCCCTGGAGCACCAGCAGGGGCTTGAGCAGTTCCGAAGGCTGGATGACAGGGATCACCTTCAAATCCAGCCAGCGAGTGGCATCCAGGCGGGAAACCCCTAGCCCCGGCACCTGGGTAGCCCAGACCAAGCCAATGCCCAGCAGGCAGAGGATCCCGGCCCAGGGGAACCAGCGCTGCAAGGGGATACGCACCAAGAGGGTAAAGCAGGCCAGCCCCAGCCCCGCCCAAAGCAACTGGCGCTTGAAAAAGTAGAGGCCATCGCCGGTAGTCTGCTGCGCCACCGGATAGGAGGCCGAAAACAATACCGCCAGCCCTATCCCCAGCCAGACCAGCGTCAGCCAACGCAGCCAGCGCGCTTCAGCGTTCCAGGGATCCCACCAGGGCTTGGCAGCAGGCTCGAAAGTGGTGGCCACGGTGCTCGAAGCTGGGGTACTGGTCAAAGCTGGCACAAGCGGGCGACAGCAAAACGGTGATGGGCTGAGCTGGATTGGCTAGAGCTTGCGCTAGGGAGCAGGCGGCTGCAAAGGCCCTTTCCACCGCCACATCTAGGGTCGGCAGGATCTCGACGTCAGTATAGCGGATTTCCTGAAGAGCCTTGGCCAGCTTAGGAGCAGCCTCCCCAATGAGCAACACGCGGGCCACCTTGGCCTGAATAAGCCGCAGCCAGGCCGAGGGATCCCCCTGTTTGGCCCTTCCCCCGGCAATGAGGATAATGGGCGGGGAGAGGGCGTTGAGCGCGACCCAGCCGGCCTCGTAGTTGGTGGCCTTGCTGTCGTTGACAAAGCGGATGGGGGTGGATCCCACCCGGATTTGGGCCACCCGTTCCAGCCGATGGGGCATGCCGGCAAAAGAGCGGATGGCGGCTTGAAGGGCAGCGCTGGGGATCCCGGCTAGATGAGCAGCCGCTGCTGCCAAGAGCAAGTTTTGCAAGTTGTGTGAGCCAGGGCAGCGCTCGGCAAAGTCCTCCAGCTCCGCCACCGCCTCCCCCTGGATGTAAAGCGTGCTCCCTCGCAGGAAGACATCCGCTTGTGGATCCTGCAGCGAAACCCAGTAGGTCTTTTCCCAGTCTCGCCGCCGGCGAAAGAGGTAGGGGTCCTCGCCATTGACCACCCGCCACTGGGCCCGCTCCAGCAGCCGCGCCTTAAAGCTGGCATAGCGCTCCAGCGTGCCGTGCCGCTCTAGGTGATCTGGGGTGAAAGTTGTCCACACTCCAATGCGGGGTGGGCTGCCAGGGGAGCTCTTCATCAGGCGGCTGCTGGCCTCCAGTTGGTAGCTGCTCAGCTCTGCCACGATCCAATCTGGCCGACGCTGCCCTTGCCAAGTCTCCAGAGCCACTTGGGACAGGGGCAAGCCAATGTTGCCGCAAGGGATCCCTTCCAGCCCCGCCGCCTTGAACATCTCCGCCACCAGGGCCGTGGTGGTGCTTTTGCCGTTGGTGCCCGTGATCCCCACCCAAGGCAGATGCTCTAGGAACTGCCAGGCCAGCTCTGCCTCTCCCAACACCTCGATCCCTTGCCGACGTGCCTCTTGCAGCAGCGGGTGATCCCAGGCAATGCCGGGGCTAACCACCACTTGCTCCACCCCTGGCAGCAGTTGAAAAGGCTGGCCCAAGTGGACAGAGATCCCCTCTCGTTCCAGATCCGCCTGCCGTTGCCGCAAGATCTCCGAGTCCTGCTCGTCCCAGACCCAAACCTCTTTTCCTTGCGCTCGCAGCAGCCGTGCAGCCGACCGACCTGCGATCCCCAGCCCTAGAACTTGATGGCCCACGTCTAGTTCCTTGGCAACTTGGGCTTGCAGATCCGCATTTTACAAATCTAGCCGCCCTCTAGAGCGTGGCACTGGGCTAGGGATTGCAACGACAGAGAAAGGAGAGGACCTCGCCCATTAGACGGTTTATGGCTTGGTACTTCTCAGGGGAGGCTGAGAGGATTTCTGCCTCTGACTGCACATAGGTAGATGGCAATAGTTCGTCGCCGCAGTTGGAGACAAGCCCTTGCACCAGTTCTGGCGTGGTTTCCAAGTGAAACTGGAGGCCGATCACTGAGCGTCCAAGCTGAAAGGCCTGATTCTCACAGCCTTCGCTTTTGGCAAGGTGAATTGCACCGGGCGGCAGCTCGAAAGTTTCCCCGTGCCAGTGAAAAACCTCAATCGAAGGCGGGAAGCGAAAGGACAGCTCGTTAGCCGGTTGGATCCCTTGCACCGGCCACCAGCCTATTTCCTTGACAGGATTGGGAAACACCCGAGCCCCCATTGCGCTGGCAATCAGTTGCGCCCCCAGGCAGATGCCCAAAATAGACTTGCCAGCCTCGATAGCATTGCGGATGAACTCTTTCTCCTGGACCAGCCAAGGAAACGTGCTTTCGTCATTGGCACTCATAGGGCCACCCATGACGATGAGTATGTCAAATTCATCCAGGCTCGGCAATCTCGTCGATTCAAAAAACTTTGTGCCTGTTACAGGGTATCCCTTGGCTCTAAGCCAGGACTCTATGTAGCCAAGACCCTCAAACGGCACATGTTGCAGGTAGTGAGCGCGCATCTCAGCTTCAAGACTAACCTCCCGGCCTAGCATAGCCCCCGTGGCTTGCCAGGCTGCCTCGCTGTCACTGCTTCTAGAATCAGGCAGTCACGTTTCCGGGGGCTGGGTTTCTTAGTGTACTTGGAGGTAGTTGATGGATCCCCTTAACTTCATCGTGCTCTTTACAGCTTATTGGCCCCTAAAAACTCGTCGGCATTGCTAAAAGCGTTGAAGAACAACGGTGTACCCGCAAACGAGAGAGGAGAAACTGGGCCAATGGTCATAAATGAGTACTCTCGGCTTTCAGTGTCAAAGGACGAGTGTGGGTCACGGAATAGCTGATAGAGATCAAGGGCTTTGCTACGCCCACCTACTAGCTCACTCAATGTCTTGAATTCAGCTCCCATACCTAAGCCGAAGCCAAAGAAAAGGATGCGCAGCTGCTCCAAAATCTCTCGGTGCAGGCTAGAGAGGGTCTGGCTGATGAATAGCCAGCCTACTCCGTACTTACGAGTGGTGCGTGCCGCATCAATCAAGATGTCCCGTACAGCTTTCTTCTCTTCACTCTCAGGTTCTTCACGAGGTGCAAGGCGGTGAGCTTCATCTATCAGCACCAGTGTGTTGAGACCTTGGCTTTGCCGATAGGCATATTCTGCCGCTGTGCGAGTACCTTCCAATAGCCGTTTGATCACCAGCGCTTGTATCGTCTCATTCCAGAACAAGGGAGTACTTTGCGGCTGGGATTGATCTCCACCAAAAAGGGGGAGCGTATTCCAACTCGCAGCAGTTTGAGTTGCCTGTTCTATAGACAAGTCTATCACGACGAGAGGCCGCTGATTTCGATCAGAGTTAAACAGGCTGGCCAACAGCTGCTCTACTTTCTGTGCTCCTGATCGATCTTCACGAAACAGTTGCGTAACAGGAAGCCAAATTGTCTGATATAGGTCATTCTGATTGGCACCAGCCATCTGCTGACGGACTCGTTCCCTAGCCTCCTTCGAACCATAAAATCGCACCTGAATACGCTCTTCCTGCAAATATCCCCACGCTTTATCGAAACTCTCACGTTTGTGTAACTTGGCAAGATGTACACCGTCTTTCTGCAACTGCTCACTTATGGCCTCTGCGGCCTGACGCTGGTTTTCGACTGCTTTAACGCCAAGCCGCTGAAAGAATCCTGACTCCAAGAGGATCTGTTCAAACAAGTTCCACCGGTCCAGCACCA
The DNA here is from genome assembly GCF_047461515.1 of Synechococcus sp. W70.1. Classification (NCBI taxonomy): domain Bacteria; kingdom Bacillati; phylum Cyanobacteriota; class Cyanophyceae; order Synechococcales; family Synechococcaceae; genus Synechococcus; species Synechococcus sp. W70.1. The sequence goes on along the minus strand of NZ_JANSHH010000012.1, from coordinate 19,116 downwards.
AATTCCTCACGCTATACACATTGGTCGGCTTTCCAAGCCTGTCCAGGACTTCTTTCATTCGCAACTGGAATGCGCCTGGAACTGCCTCACCTCTCGCCTCTTTAGCAAATTCACCCTGCGGATCAATGACCAGGAGTGCCATCCCGGGATAGCGGGCATAGGCCAGCACGATCATCTTAGCCAGCACCGACTTTCCAGAACCGGTTTTGCCAAAAATGCCCAGATGGTAGGCTTCGCCAGCACCCTGGGGACCAGTGTCGAAATGTTTGAACCAAAGGGGCAAAAGCGGTTTTGAGCCATAGACATGCCCCAGGTAGAAAAGCTGGTCACGATAGGGCGAGAGCAATTCGGATAAAACGGCATCATTGACAAGATGAATGGGCGTGCCTGTAGCCGGGACAGTGCCCAGGATACTGGGACGGTAGCCATTGGATTCAGCAGAGAAGACGGCGCTGATCGTCATCTCCCCTGTATGGGTATCCTGGCGTTCGCTGACTGTATCCACCCGCCCACGCTGACGAATCAGGCTGCGCATGGTGGGGTCTTCGTGCCAGACATTGCGCAGTTTCACCTCAGTAATCTGTCCCAAAGCATAATGAGAAAGCCCATCCTGGTAATAGCGAAACAGGGCCAGTTCCCCCACAAGCTTCTTGCTGACGGCTCCGGCCAAGATGTCCAGCGCCAATTCACTGGTAGAGGATGGTGACCCCACCACGCCAATCCGTTCCGCTGCATCCACAAGCTGATCAAGATTATTCGTTGGCATAGGATCAGGCTCCTGACTCGGTGCGATAACCATGCAGGCCTAGAAAAACCTCACTAATGTCCCCCAAATACGTCTCAGCGATATGCTGGCTGGTAACCTGCCGAAACGTAGGGATGGCCTTGGGCAAGTGCTTGACCATACGATCCGCCATGTAGAGGGGGTAGGGCTCCATGACCGCCGGTGTACCGCATTGATGACGAATGCCATGGAGCACTGTGGCCAGGCGCGCCCGATTTTCAGATACCCTCGGGTTCATCTCCACTCGAAGAGCGGGAAGCCAGGGATAAGGACGATAATAAACGACCCGGATTTCATCCAGTAGAGCAACAATCTCCCTTGTTACGCCTTCTGCTTCTTGCTTGAGATTAGATGCGAGTGGATCCAGATTCAAGTGCCAGGGTTGAGAAGGCTGTTGGAGAACCATAGGGCCTGTGTATTCACCCGGCTCCAGCACAAAACTTAGAAGTCCGCGATCGTCGTGGGTATCAGGCCAGCCCATTTTCTGGCCAATTTCCCGTCTTGTCGTATATTTGGGTATCGCTACCCAGCAACGGTCGCTTCGATCTGAGGCCAATACTGTTCGGTAAGCTTCCAGGAACGAGAGCACGCCCCCAAGAAAACGGGCCGTCGTATGCAAATGTAAAGCATCCTGACTCTTGTTCAACGCCTGATTAAAGTAAATGAGAGGGGTCGTGAGAGAGCCATCTATAAAGACAACCTCGTGCGGCGCTTGTGCTGCCAGTTCTAACTCCATACCGATCATCAGAGCACGCAGGATGGTGCCCGTTTCGGCTTCGTGCGCCTCCGTCTCTATCCAAATTCGGTGGCGAGGTTCGGGCCAGTAGCGCGTTTCTGAAGGTGGCGTCAAGCCTTCGACAGCCACAGCAGCTGCTGCAATCAGGTCGCTGGCTAACAATCGCTCAACAGCATAGGAACCATCTACACCGCAGGTTGTTGGAACAGACGTATAGGGAACCTCGGCATCGCGATGAAGCAAGCCTGCTCTCTTGAGGCCCTCTCGCCATTCCTCGCGACGAGTGCGTACTTGCTCAAAATTATCCAGCAGTTTCTGACTAAGATCCGCTGTGCGTTTGAGAGCCTCATCAACTAAAGCAGCAGGAAGTTCACCAAAGGGACGCTCTCCAGATTCCATTACAAATTACTCCATCTTTACTCTGTGGCCTTATTCTGTTCCATCAGAAGTATATTCTTGATTTCCTCTTTGCGCCAAGCCCGCCATCCATCCACTCGCCCTGCTCGCGGCAGCAGCCAGCGCTCCCGCCACCAGGCGACCAGTTCCGAGAATGGCAAATTGCGATAGATTGGTTCAGTGTCACGGCCTTCCATGTATGCTTCCAGATTGTCCACCAGGCGAAACAGAAACACTTCCCGCTTTATGCCATGGTAGAGGAGCTGATCTGAAAGACCTAGCCGTCTGAGGGCTTTCACTATTATTTGCCATTTCCGCCTTGGCCCACTACCAAAGCCACCGCGAGTCGAAATGCCTTGGTTTTCTAAAAACTCTCGGAATAGTGGATAAAGTTCCGCTAGGTGAAAAGCTCCGTATCCTTCGGTATAGCCAATAGACTTAGCTATAAGAATTCCTTTGTAACTCAGGCGGTTATACAGGCTACTTCTTCCAAAAGCACTTGTGGTTGTAAGTGCAACTAGGTGAGGTTTTAGGATGCGCTGTTCGATTTCAGTCACACGACCCAGGTATTTGTGCCAGTAGGCTTGTCGAACCTCATTTGACGCTGCTGCCAACGCTACCAGTTTTCCACCTAGGAGACGGTTATATGGTGGCACAGCGCCCAAAGTTTGAATATCCATTGTCTGGTTAACCATCTCCGTTTTTTTGCCAGGGGGGTAGCAAAACAGACGATCGCGAGCTGGAAAACTAAGAGGCGGGGACTGCAGAGCTAACAGACCGATCAGCTTGTCATTAGCTTTGTCTATGATTAGAAACCGGGAGCGGCGCCCATATCCCTTGGAGAACGGGATAGACCAGAGTAGCCGAGCTATGCGGAAGAGGTCATGGTGCTGCTGTTTGGTAACCTCAACTAAAACCGGATCAATGCGCTCAGGTATAATCTCGTTACCATCTGCGAAGAAGGTGAGGTATTTAGGAAGATATTGGCGAAGCCAATCTTGCCGGTTAGCGATTTCTAACTGAAGAGCAGGCCTGTGTACCCGCCGCAAGCTCTCCTTACCAAGGACAGAAGGGCGTAGCTTACCTTCATCTGTTACTACGAACCCAGCTTCTTTAAGCTTAGTCAAAACAAGTTCTGCTAACTCCGCTTCACTCACCCTAGCCGATCCTCTTCTGCTTCAACAATCCTCTGCAGCCTTAACGTAGACAACGTAATGCACTGCTCCCTTGCTAAGGGTAACGCGAAAGGCTCCCACAGAGTGATCAGATCCCTCTGCCCTTACAGAGGCTCAAAGGTTATTTCGAATTGTTACAGCCCTGCCTCCGTGCCCCCAGCAGGGATCCGTTTCTCGGGTAGAACGGGAAACAGGTCATAGGGGATAATGCTTACCCGTAGGCTGTTTGCATCACCGGACGGAGAGCGACCGCATGTTTACTCTGGTTAAGCCCATCACCCGCCACGTTGCCCCTGCTGAGGTGGGGGATCGCCGCTTGATGAAGGTGGTGTACGTGGTGTTGGAGCCGCAGTATCAGAGCGCCCTGACGGCGGCGGTGCAGCGCATCAATGCCCACAACCCTAAGCTGGCGGTGGAGCTGTCGGGGTACTTGGTGGAGGAGCTGCGGGATCCCTCGGGGTATGAGGCTTTCCAGCGGGATCTGGAGACGGCCAATGTCTTTATTGGATCCCTGATTTTTATCGAAGACATTGCCCAGAAAGTAGTGCAGGCGGTGGAGCCCCTGCGGGAGCGGCTGGATGCGGTGGTGGTCTTCCCCTCCATGCCGGAGGTGATGCGCCTTAATAAGCTGGGATCCTTCTCCATGGCGCAGCTAGGGCAGTCCAAGAGCGCCATTGCCCAGTTCATGCGCAAGCGCCAGCAGGGATCCAGCTTCCAAGAGGGGATGCTGAAGCTGCTGCAGACCCTGCCCAAGGTGTTGAAGTACTTGCCCTTCGACAAGGCGCAGGATGCCCGCAACTTCATGCTCAGCTTCCAGTACTGGCTGGGCGGATCCCGGGAGAACCTGGAGAACTTTTTGCTCATGCTGGCGGATCGCTACCTGCCAGGGATGCGGGGGCAGCTCTCCTTTGCTGAGCCCGTCACCTACTTGGAGATGGGTATCTGGCACCCGCTGGCACCACAAATGTTTGCCAGCCTGGCGGAGTACTGGGACTGGTACAATGCCCGCGAGGATCTGCCGGAAGACGTGAAGGATCCCTTGGCCCCCTGCGTGGGGCTGGTGCTGCAGCGCACCCACCTGGTGACGGGGGATGATGCCCACTATGTTGCCATGGTGCAAGAGCTGGAGTCGCGCGGGGCGCGAGTGGTGCCGGTGTTTGCCGGCGGCTTGGACTTCTCCAAGCCAGTGAACGAGTTTTTCTGGAACGAGCAGAAAACGGCGCCCATTGTGGATGTAGTGGTGTCGCTAACCGGGTTTGCTCTGGTGGGCGGGCCGGCGCGGCAGGATCACCCCAAGGCAGTGGAGACGCTCAAGCGGCTAAATCGCCCCTATATGGTGGCCCTGCCCTTGGTGTTTCAATCCACCGAGGAATGGGCCAACAGTGACTTGGGCCTGCACCCCGTGCAGGTGGCGCTGCAAGTTGCCATTCCCGAGCTGGACGGGGCCATTGAGCCAATCATCCTCTCGGGGCGCGACGCCGTCACCGGCAAAGCTCACGCGATGCAGGATCGGATTGAGCTGATTGCAGCGCGGGCCATTAAATGGGCCAATCTGCGGCGCAAGCCCAAGATAGAGAAGAAAATTGCCATCACCATTTTCAGCTTTCCGCCAGACAAGGGCAATGTGGGAACAGCCGCCTACCTGGATGTGTTTGCCTCCATCCACCGGGTGATGCAGGCGCTGGCCCACAATGGCTACGACCTGGGGCCAGAGCTGCCCAAAACCCCCCAGGAGCTGATGGAGTCCATCCTCCACGATCCCCAAGCTCAGTACGCTAGCCCGGAGCTGAATGTAGCGGCCAAGCTGTCGGTGCGGGAGTACGAGGCCCTGACCCCCTACGTCAAAGCCATTGAGAAATACTGGGGGCCAGCTCCAGGGCACCTGAACACCGATGGGCAAAATCTACTGATTTACGGCAAGCACTTTGGCAACGTGTTCATCGGGGTGCAGCCCACCTTTGGCTACGAAGGGGATCCCATGCGGCTACTTTTTTCCAGGTCGGCCAGTCCCCACCACGGCTTTGCCGCCTACTACACCTACCTGGAAAAGGTTTGGAAAGCCGACGTGGTCATCCATTTTGGCACCCACGGGTCTCTCGAGTTCATGCCGGGCAAGCAGATTGGCATGTCCAGCGAGTGCTACCCGGATAACCTGATTGGATCCCTGCCTAACCTTTACTACTACGCTGCCAACAACCCCAGCGAGGCCACCATCGCCAAGCGGCGGGGCTATGCCTGCACCATCAGCTACCTGACACCGCCGGCAGAAAACGCTGGCCTCTACAAGGGGCTGCAGGAGCTGCGGGAGCTGATTGGCTCTTACCAAACCCTGCGGGAGGGGGCGCGGGGCATTGCCATTGTCAACGCCATCTGCGACAAGGCGCGGCTAGTCAACCTAGACAAAGACGTGGAGCTGCCGACGGTGGACGCTGCCCAGCTCACCCTAGAGGAACGGGACACGGTGGTGGGCAAGCTCTATGCCAAGCTGATGGAGATTGAGTCGCGGCTGTTGCCCTGTGGGCTGCATGTGATTGGGGCGCCCCCCACAGCAGAAGAGGCGATTGCCACCTTGGTAAGCATTGCCAGCATTGACCGGCCGGAGGAAGGGATCCTCGGCCTACCCCGCATCATTGCCCAGAGCCTGGGGCGGGATATCGACGAAATCTACCGCAACCGGGATCGGGGGCACCTGGCGGATACAGAGCTGCTGGATCGCATCAACAAGGCCTGCCATAAAGCAGTGGCCGCGCTCGTGCGGGAACAGACCGACGCCCAGGGGCGGGTCTCGCGCGTGGCCAAGCTCAACTTCTTCAACATGGGACGGCAGGCGCCCTGGCTGGTGGCCCTGAAGGAGGCGGGCTACCCGCAGGTGGATCCAGACCTGCTCAAGCCTTTGTTTGAGTTTCTGGAGGAGTGCCTCAAGCAGATTACGGCAGATTACGAGCTGGGATCGCTGCTGCGGGCCTTGGAAGGGGAGTACATCCCGCCGGGCCCGGGAGGGGATCCCATCCGCAACCCCAACGTCTTGCCAACTGGGCGCAACATCCATGCTTTGGATCCCCAGTCCATCCCCACGGCAGCGGCCATCAAGTCGGCGGAGATTGTGGTGGAACGGCTGCTGGCGCGGGAGCTGAGCGCCAACGGCGGCAGGTACCCGGAGACCATCTCAGTGGTGCTCTGGGGCACGGACAACATCAAGACCTACGGCGAGTCGCTGGCGCAGGTGCTCTGCCTGCTGGGGGTGCGTCCTAAGCCAGATGCCCTGGGGCGGGTAAACAAAGTGGAGCTCATCCCCCTGGAGGAGCTGGGGCGGCCCCGCATTGACGTGGTGGTGAACTGTTCCGGGGTATTCCGGGATCTCTTTGTCAACCAAATGGCCCTTCTCGACCGGGCAGTGAAGCTAGCAGCCCTAGCCGATGAGCCGCTGGAGCTGAACTTTGTGCGCAAGCATGCCCTACAGCAGGCAGAAGAATTGGGGCTGACTCTGGAGCAGGCGGCAACGCGGGTCTTTTCCAACGCTTCTGGCTCCTACTCGGCCAACATCAGCCTGGCCGTGGAAAACAGCTCTTGGGAGGACGAAAGCGAGCTGCGGGAGATGTACCTATCCCGCAAGTCCTTTGCCTTCGGCTCCAATTTGCCCAACCAGCAGATGCGGCAGCTTTTTGAGGCCAGCCTGAAGACGGTGGATGTAACCTTCCAAAACCTGGATTCGTCGGAGATTAGTCTGACAGACGTCAGCCACTACTTTGATGCGGATCCCACCAAACTGGTGCAGAGCCTGCGCCCCGACGGCAAGGCTCCCTCAGCCTACATTGCCGATACCACCACGCCCAATGCCCAGATCCGCACCCTGAGCGAGACCATTCGCCTGGACGCTCGCACCAAGCTCCTCAACCCCAAGTGGTATGAGGGCATGCTCAAGCACGGCTACGAAGGGGTGCGGGAGATTGCCAAGCGGCTGGTGAACACCTCTGGCTGGTCGGCCACGGCAGGTGCGGTGGACAACTGGATCTATGAGGAGGCCAACGAGACCTTTATCAAGGACGAGGCAATGCGGCAGCGCCTCATGAACCTCAACCCCCACTCCTTCCGGCGCATCGTCGGCACCCTGCTGGAGGTGCATGGGCGTGGCTACTGGCAAACTTCCCAAGCCAACATCGAGCGCCTGCAGGAGCTGTATCAGGAAGTGGAAGACCGGATCGAGGGGGTGGAGTAGCTGGTCAAGGCCATCCCCGCAGAGGAGAGCTGAGGCTTCTCCTTGCATTTGCTGGCATAAGGGGGTTGGTAGCAAAGCCCCCAGAAAGTTCGCCCTCTGGCGCTAGGGCGAAGGCCGGCAGGAGTGCAGCTTTTAGCTTTCCTCTTCCAAAATGCGGGGCACCTTGAAGAACATGTCGACGCGGTCGGGGGCGTTAGCTAGGATCCCCTCGACATTGGCGTAGGGCTCCACCTCATCGGGGCGAGTGGGCAGCTCGATATCGAGGACATGGAAAGTAGGCTCTACGCCTTCAGTGTCCAGCTCTTTAAGCTGTTCTACGTAGGCCAGAATATCTGCTAGCTGCTGGGTAAACTGGATTTCCTCCTCCTCAGTGAGCTCTAGCCGCGCCAGGTGAGCGACGTGGCGTACTTCTTCGCGGGTCAGCATTGCTTCCTTGGCCCTATGGGCTACCGATGAGTTTACCTTAGCCAGACCTCAAAAGAGCTCCAGGTTGGCACGCCCTGTGGTTTTGAGCCAGTTTTGGGCCTCGATGTAGTTGTTGGGGGCAATGCGAATGGCACGGATCCAGTATCGGGCAGCTTCGTCAAATAGGGCCTCAGCCGTTTCTTCATCCCCAGCTTGCAGACTCTGCTCACCTTTGTGGTGCAGCAAAACGGCAATGTTGTTGAGGGCAGAGCAGAGGCGGGGGTTGAGCTCTAGGGCCTGGTGGTAGTACTCCAGGGCCTTGTCCAGGTCTCCAGTGCTTTGGTAAATCAGGCCCATGTTGTAGAGGATGTAGCTGCGGTCTTGGTCGTCCTTCTCTAAAGCCAAAGCCTCGCGGTAGTTTTCTAGGGCCTCGGCATATTCCCCTTCGCTTTGGGCCGCCATGCCGTCTCGGTAGTAGGCAAAGGCTTTCTTCTCCTCCGAACTCACCCCCGGCAGCAACTTGAGGATTAGATCAGCCAGGACAGTGAAGGTTTTGTCGATGAAGTTGTCGTTCTTCATGCCGCGGGGCATGGTTGACCTCCCCTAGGGTGCCTCTTCTTTGCGTTGTACCACGCCCACAAAACCCCTAGGTTGAGCTTTGCCCAGAAGAGGCCGAGCGGCGCTTGCTTAGGCGCACCGGGTGCCACTGTACGGTTTCACCAGGGGAGACTTCCAGTTCACAAGTAGTGTCGATGAGCCGTTGCGCCTGGGCTTGGGGAGTGGGGTAGCGGGCCAGATCCGCATCCACCAGATGGGGATGTTCTTGAAGCAGCCGCACGAGGAACTCCTGCAATTCCTCAGAGCTGAGAAATTGCTCTGGCAGGCCCGGGATCAGCAGCACGTAGTGATTGGCAGCGCGGAGCGGTTCGGGTTGGGGGTCTGACATATGAGTGTCAGGAAGGGCTGCAACTCTCTTGGTATTCTGAAAAAGACTTTCTTGGCTTTTGTCTGCCGTCTTGTGGGCTTTGAGAGTGCTATGGCCAAGCCGCGCACCTTTTCCGGCATTCAGCCCTCTGGTGAGCTGCACCTGGGCAATTACCTAGGGGCGATTAAAAACTGGGTGGCCGACCAGGAGCACTACGAGAACTTCTTTTGCATTGTGGATCAGCACGCGGTCACTGTGCCCCAGGATCCCAAGCTGTTGAGGGAGCGCACCCGTTCCCTGTTTGCCCTTTATTTGGCCTGTGGCCTCAAGCTGGAGTATTGTGTGCTGTTTGTGCAGTCCCATGTGCCTGCCCATACGGAGCTGGCCTGGCTGTTTGCCACTATCACTCCCATGAACTGGGCAGAGCGCATGATCCAGTACAAGGAAAAGAAAGAAAAACAGGGAGAGGAGACAAGTGTTGGCCTGTTTAGCTACCCCATTCTGCAGGCGGCGGACATTCTCCTCTACCAGCCCAAGTACGTGCCCGTGGGAGAGGATCAGCGGCAGCATATTGAGCTATGTCGGGACATTGCCCGCCGCTTTAATGACCGCTTTGGGCAGACCTTTGTCATCCCTGAGGCATTAATTCGTCCGCAAGGGGCGCGGATCATGAGCTTGACCGATGGCACCCGCAAGATGTCCAAGTCAGATCCCTCCGAGTTCAGCCGCATCCACCTGCTGGACAGTCCGGATGCCATTCGCAAAAAGATTCAAAAAGCCAAGACCGACTCCATCCGAGGCATTACCTTTGACGACCCGGCCCGCCCAGAAGCCCACAATTTGCTGACGATCTACATGCTCACCTCCGGCAAGAGCAAGGAGGAGGTAGCGGCTGAATGTGCCGAGATGGGATGGGGGCAGTTCAAACCCCTGCTTGCCGACAGCATTATCGCCACTCTAGAGCCCATTCAAAAGCGCTACCAGGAGCTCTGGAGTGACCCTGGCTACCTCCACGAGCTAATGCGGGAAAATGCTGCCAAGGCCCGTGCCGTGGCCGAGCAAACCCTCCAAAAGGTGCGAGATGCAATGGGGTTTCTGAGCCTTGAGGGATCCCTCACTGAGACTGCCCCTCGCGAACTTCGACAGGGCTAGGGGCAAGGCCCAGCTCGGCCAGGATCCCTTTCCAAACCAGAGGCAAGCGCTCCTGCCATTTTTGCCGGTGGTTGATCACGTACACGCAGAGTAGGGTAACGCCTACGCCCACCCACTGCTGCGGGGTGAGGGTCTCACCCAGGAGGGTACTGCCGAAGAAAAGGGCAAACACGGGGGTGAGAAAGGTCAGGGAGCTGAACTCGGTGAGATTTTCCTGGGAGGCAAAGTAGAAGAAGAGGGCATAGGCCACAGCGCTTCCCATCACCGAGGCGTAGAGTAGATCCAGCCAATGGATGCCGCTTAGGTGCTGCCACTGCTCGCTTTCTGTCAGCGCCGAAAGCAGGATCAAGGGCAGGCTACCCAGCACCATGTGCCAGCCGGTCGCCAACACGGGATCCGCCACCTCTGCCACCTTGGGCATCATCACGGTGCCGATGGCCATTGACAGCGAAGCCAGCAACATCCAGCCAACGCCAGCTCCTAGCTGCAGGGATCCCCCCCCTCCAAGGCCAATAAGGCCGATGCCGAAAACTCCTAGCCCCAAGCTCAGCCAGCCCAGCACCCCCAGCCGCTCCCCGTAAAACCAGGTGGCCAGCAGGGCTACCGCCAGAGGTTGCGAGTCAATCAGCACAGATCCCAAGCCGGCGCCGGTTTCCTGCAGCCCTTGGGCCAAGAATCCCTGAAAACAGGTGGCGTCCACCAGGGCAAAGGCCAAGACCCACAGCCAGCCCTGCAGTCCCTGGGGATGCCAGGGCTGAGACGCTCCGGAGGCCCGCCCCTGCCAGATCCGGAAGGCCAAAACCAGGATCCCGGCCGGCAACAGCCTCAGAATGGCAATGAAGAGCGGAGTGGTCTCAGAGAGGGCATCTCGCATCGCCACCATTGCCGAACCCCAAAGGAAAAACGGGGCAATCATCAGCAGGCGTTGCCAGATAGGCTGAGATAACTCGTTGGATTGAGCCATAGGCGCTTCAAACTTGACAACAGAAGTCAACCCCATGTTAAGCGCTGCGGCAACCTAGTTACAAACCTTAACTATGGGATCCCTGGAGGGCTTTCTCAATCTGGATAAGCCGGCAGGGCTCACCTCCCACGACTGCGTGGCAGCAGTGCGGCGAACCTTGCGCACCCGCCAGGTGGGACATGGGGGCACCCTGGATCCGGCGGCAACGGGAGTTTTGCCCATCGCCGTGGGGCGGGCGACGCGCTTTTTGGCGTTTTTGCCAGGAGACAAGGTCTACCGGGCAACCTTTCGCTTTGGGCAGCGCAGCGACACTGACGATGCCGAGGGGCAGGTGGAGGTGGGATCCCCTTGTCCAGAGCTAAGTCGCGAGCAGGTGGAGGAATGTCTGCGGGAGTTTGTCGGCGAGATCTGGCAGGTGCCGCCTCTTTACAGCGCCATCAAACGGCAGGGGAAAAAGCTTTATGAGCTGGCGCGGGCGGGGGCAAAGGCCTCAGAGCTAGGGCTAGAGCCGCGGCGGGTGGTAATTCGGCACCTGCAGATCCTGGACTGGCGTCCCGGCGAGTTTCCGGAAGTGGATCTGGAGATTGCCTGTGGCCCCGGCACCTACATCCGTGCCCTTGCCCGCGATGTGGGGGAAAAGCTTGGCTGTGGCGGCTTGATGAGCCAGCTGCGGCGGCTGCAAAGTGGCCCTTTTCGCCTTGAAGAGAGTTGGCCGCTAGAGGTGTGGCAGGGATCTGCCAATCCTGCTGCTGCCCTGCTGCCCATTGAGTGGGGCTTTGCCAGCTGGGAGTCAGTTTCTCTGTCACCCTCAGACAGCCGACGCTGGCAGCAAGGTCAGGCCATTCCTCTGGATCCCGCTCAGGCCACTGCCGAGACCCTGCGGGTGAAAAGCCACCAGGGAGAGTTTTTGGGGTTGGGACAACGCCAGGGCAGATTGCTCAAGCCGCTGCGGGTGCTGTTGCCGGATTCCTGATTTCCCTGTCGGGGAAAAACCTCCGGTGTGGTAGACTGCGTGAGAGCCAACCAAGGGCGGAAAACGCCTCAGTGGGTGCAGCTTGCTTGCCGGGAGCAGTTGAAGAGTTCTATTTTTCAACCTAGCCTTTTCAACCTAGCCTTTTAAGACGCCACAAAAACGGAGTTGGGGATATGCGCGATGCCATAACCACCCTGATCAAAACCTACGACCTGACAGGCCGCTACCTGGATCGGGATGCCATGGACGCTCTTAGGGCCTTTTACGATTCGGGGTTGCGGCGCATCAAAGCTGTGCAGGTCATCAACCTCAACTCGGTGGACATTGTCAAGACGGCGGCGGCAGCCTTGTTCGCCGAGGTGCCGGAGCTGATCCGCCCAGGGGGCAACGCCTACACTACCCGCCGCTATGCCACCTGCCTGCGGGATATGGACTACTTCCTGCGCTATGCCTCCTACGCCCTGGTGGCTGGCGACAACAGCATTTTGGACGAGCGCGTTTTGGCCGGTCTGCGAGAGACCTACAACTCCCTTGGTGTGCCGATTGCTCCAACCGTCATTGGGATCCAAAACATGAAGCGGCGCACCCTAGAGCTGCTTGGCACCGACGAGGACTACAGCTTTGTAGCCGAGCCCTTCGACTACCTGAGTGCCAAACTCAGTGAAACCGATATCTAGCCTCATAGAGAGGGCAGGAATCTTCCCAGATCCCTTGCTTTGGTGGGGGTACGTTACCATCGTGGTAGCGCGCTAAGGATCTCCCAGGAAGGGAAAGAGCGGCCGTGGGGCGCGGCCCGAAGCCTTGTCCTAACTTTCCAGGAAGGCACGGCATCGTTGAACCCAAGCGCGAAGGTCGCCCTTTGCATGTCCCTCACAGCCTCCCTCGCTGGGGGCAGAAGGGGAGCAGTTGGTGGACTCAAGCCAAAGGCAGCGAAAACATGAAAGCTGTTGTCATGAACGTGCCCGGCGGGCCGGAGGTCTTGCAACTCCAGGAAGTGCCCGATCCCCAGATCCGCGGCGAGCGAGAGCTGCTTGTTCGTCTCAAGGCTGCTGGCGTCAACCCCATCGACACTAAGCTGCGGCGGCGAGGTACCTTCTACCCAGAAGAGATGCCGGCCATCTTGGGGTGTGACGGGGCTGGCGTTGTGGAAGCGGTGGGATCCGGGGTGCGGCAGTTTCGGGTTGGCGACGAGGTCTACTTCTGCTATGGCGGCCTGGGCAAGCAACCGGGGAACTATGCTGAGCTGATCGTGGTGGATGAGCGCTTTGTGGCTCCCAAGCCCAGAACCCTTAGCTTTGCCGAGGCTGCTGCGGCTCCCCTAGTGTTGATCACTGCCTGGGAGGCCCTCTACGAGCGAGGGCGGCTGCAGGCTGGCCAAAAGGTGCTTATCCACGCCGGCGCCGGAGGGGTAGGTCATGTAGCCATTCAACTAGCCCGTCTGCGGGCCTGCGAGGTGGCCACTACGGTGAGCACGCCAGAAAAGGCTGAGTTCGTCCGTTCTCTGGGAGCCAACCTGCCCATCTTCTACCGCCAGACTGACTTTGTGCGGGCTGTCTTAGACTGGACGGCTGGGGAAGGAGTGGATCTGGCGCTAGATACCCTGGGCGGCCCAGTACTGGAGCAGACCTTTCCGGCTGTGCGTGTGTACGGCGATCTCGTCACGCTGCTGGCGCCTGCTCCGGAGACCGATTGGCGGGTGGCCCGTGACCGCAACCTACGGGTAGGCTTTGAGCTGATGCTCACGCCGATGCTGAAGAATCTTGTTGCTGCCCAGCAACATCAGGCAGAGATTCTCAGGCAGTGCGCTCGCCTCATCGACCAAGGCCAACTGCGTATCCGTCTCAGCCACACCTTTCCTTTGGCCGAAGCGGCTGCTGCCCACCGCTTGCTGGAGCAGGGATCCGTTCTCGGCAAAATTGCCTTAACTATTCCCGATTAGGCTGGCTAAGGGAGGCCCTGCCCAGCTCCGCCTATGGCTGACCCACTTACCCCTCACCTGCTGGAGAACGAGAGCTTCTATGAGAACGCCCTCTGCTGGCTGGGGCGGCCGCAGACGGTCTATCGGCTGCTGAGCGAAGCGGTTTTCCCACCAATTTCCTCGTGGGTGCGGGGAGAAGTGGATAGCCGTTCTTTTAACCACTGGCAGCCGGAAGACGTGCGCACCTTTCTCTACCCGGTGGTGGCCCTAGGAGACGAGGAGACGCTTGTCCTTGCCAGCGAGGCTCTCCTACTTTGCGGCATCGGCACCTACTACAATCCCTGCGACCTGGCAATTGTGGTGTTCGTGCAGCAGCCCCAAGAGCTGTTTAGCCAACTGATGCAACGCATCCGCCGCACCGAAGCCATCATCACCCGCGGGCCAGAAGTGCGCATGCTTTCGGAACAGGTGAGCCTGGCCAAGCGAGGACAAGACTACATCAACACCAAATACTTGGTCTGGCCCTACGCCCTTTCTGCTGCCGCTCAAGAGACTCTGGTTAAGCAAGGGATCAGCATTATTCGCCTTTCACCCCCAGAGGCTGCTTTGCCCTTTGGAGGCTAAGCGAAAATAGGGATCCCTTATCCCCAGTTTTCTATGGCCAGTGCCCACCTGCCGCCCCTCATTCAAGCAATGTTGGAGCCGGGGTTTTACCCCCATCCGGTGCGGGAGCCGATCCAGCTTCTCCAAACCCACATCTCCTATGTTCTCCTGACGGGCGACTATGCCTACAAAGTAAAGAAGCCCGTGGACTTTGGCTTTCTAAACTTCTCCACCCTGGAGCGACGGCGCCACTTTTGCCAAGAAGAGCTGCGCCTAAACCAGCGCGGGGCGCCGGGGCTTTACCTCCAGGTGTTGCCCATTGGGCAAACCCAAGGCCGGTTTCAGCTTGGCGGCAGTGGCGAGCCGGTGGAGTACGCCCTTAAAATGCGGCAATTTCCCCAAGAGCAACTCTTCAGCAACCTCCTCGAGCGGGGGGAGCTGACGCCAGCCTTGATGGAGGAGCTGGGACGGGTGGTGGCAGCCTTTCACGCCCAGGCTGAGACCAACGACTACATCCGCAGCTTTGGCCGGCCAGAGCGGGTACGGGAGGCCTTCGACGAAAATTACGCCCAAACCCAGCGCTACGTGGGCGGTCCCCAGACGGCTGAGCAGTATCAGGAGACCCAAGCCTACACGGAGCGCTTTTTTGCCGAGCGGCAGGAGCTGTTTTACCAGAGGATGGCCCAAGACCGCATCCGCGAAGGCCACGGGGATCTGCATCTTGGCAACCTCTGTTGGTGGGAAGGCCAGATCTTGCTGTTTGACTGCATCGAGTTCAACGAGGCTTTCCGCTTTGTGGATACGATGTACGACGTATCCTATGCAGTGATGGATCTGGACGCCCGCCACCGTTCTGATCTGGGCAACGCCTACTTAAACACCTATCTGGAAGAAACGGGTGACTGGGAAGGACTGAAGATCTTGCCCATTTACCTCAATCGCCAGGCCTATGTGCGGGCCAAGGTTACCTCTTTTCTGCTGGACGATCCTGCCGCTGCGGAAGCTGACAAAGCCAATGCCTTCCACACTGCCGCCCGCTACTACCGACTGGCCTGGGAATACACGCTTCCCAAACAGGGACAGTTGTTTTTGATGGCTGGCCTGTCAGGAGCGGGCAAAAGTACAGTGGCCCGGTACCTAGCCCGGCAGCGGGGAGCCATTCACATCCGCTCCGATGCCGTGCGCAAGCACTTGGCCGGGATCCCTCTGCGGCAGCGGGGGGGGCCGGAGGTGTATACGCCAGAGATGACCGAGAAGACCTACCGCCGCCTGGTGGAATTGGGCGTGGAGTTGGCCCGAGAGGGTTATAGCGTAATTCTGGACGCCAAGTTTGACCGGCAAGCGCTGCGGGGCATGGCCATTGAACAGGCCCAAAAGTGCGGGATTCCCTTGCGCATCCTCCACTGTTACGCCCCTGAACCTGTCCTCCGTGAGCGTCTGCAACGGCGTATGGCCGCAGGTACAGTCGAGGGAGGAAACCTAGCCGACATTGCCGATGCCACTGCCGATCTCCTTGCCCAGCAGCAGGCGCAGTGGCAGGATTTTTCCGAGGGGGAACGGTCTTACTTGACGGTGTTGGACACCAGTCAAGATTGGCAAGCGCAACTGCAGGAGATCACCAGTGAGCGAGGTAACGGCTAAGGATTTGCACTTGATGCCGTTGTTTGAAGGCTTTTCCCCCGAGGTGCTCGAGCCGCTAGCCCGTCAGATGGCGCTGCGCTCCCATGCCGTCAACCAGGCCATCGTGTTGCAAAATGACTGGGGCAGTACCGTCTATTTCATCCTGGAGGGTTGGGTCAAGATTCGCACTCACGATACAGAGGGGCGGGAGATTACCCTCACCATTCTCGGCCCAGGCGAGATCTTTGGAGAGATGGCCGCTTTGGATGAGGCGCCTCGTTCCAGCGATGTGGTTGCCTTAACACCGACCAAGGTTTGTTCTCTGTCGGCCCAGCATTTTCTAGCTTTCTTGGCTGCCAATGCCCAGGCTGGCATTCGCCTTGCCCAGCTTATGTCCCGCCGTCTGCGGCAGCTTAACCGGCGGCTGCAGTTGCGCGAGGCCAGCAGTGTTGCCCGCGTTGCCGATATTCTCCTCTTCTTGGCCGAATCCCGGGGCTGGGTCAGCCGCAGCGGTGTGGAAATCCCCAACTTACCCCATCGGGAGCTGAGTAGCTTAAGCGGCTTAGCTAGGGAGACCGTTACCCGCGTTCTCTCCAAGCTAGAACGAAAGGAGTTGATCCGCCGGGATCGCAACCGCAACATCCTCTGTATTCCGCAGCTGGAGGCCCTGGAAAAGCTCCTTGGCTAAACTAGGGCGCTACCTGTTGCCAAAGACCTCCTGAGCACCCTAAAATAGGGGCTACGAAAAGCCGGGATAGCTCAGTTGGTAGAGCAGAGGACTGAAAATCCTCGTGTCACCAGTTCGAATCTGGTTCCTGGCATCCTATCTTGTTTTCCTGAGCTTTTCGAGATAGGTCCACACCCTAGGTTGGGAGCTTGCTGGCGCTGGCAAGTTGGCCACCAGGCAGCCCCCCTAGTTTTCGCGGCGCACAACACTTTCATGCCAGTGGCCCAGGATTTTGTCGGACAGGGCGCTCAAGGCCACAAAGATTAGGATCCCCAGGCCAGTCAGCAGCACCAGAGCCGCAAACATGCGGGGCACCTGTAAGTTGAAGCTGGAGATCAAAATCTGGTAGGCGATCCCGGCCCGCTCCCCGCCGCTACCTGCAACAAACTCGGCCACCACCGCTCCAATGAGAGAAAGGCCACCGCTGATGCGCAAGCCCCCGAGGAAATAGGGCAGGGCGCTGGGCAGGCGCAGGTAGATCAGAGTTTGCCAGCGATTGGCCTTGTACAGTTGAAACAGGTTGAGCAGGTTGTGATCGACGCTGTTTAGCCCCAGGGTAGTGTTGGAGAGAATGGGGAAGAAGGCAACAATCCAGGCGCAGACCACCATGGCCGCAAAGGTGTTGTTGCGCAGCCAGATGATAATGAGTGGCGCGATGGAAATGATGGGCGTTGTCTGCAAAACCACCGCATAGGGGAAAAGGCTGCGCTCAATCCATTTGCTCTGGCTAAACAAAACGGCCAGCAACAGCCCAGAGATGGCAGCCAAGAGGAAAGCCACCACGGTAACCTGCAAGGTAACCAGCAGCGAAGGAAAAAGGGATCCCCACTCCTTCACCAGGGTTCTGGCCACCAAAACCGGCCCCGGCAACAGGTAAGGGGGAACCCCTGTCAGCCGCACCGCCACCTCCCAAAGCCCCAGAAAGAGGAGGCCGACGATCCCAGGGGCAATCACATCTGGATTGAGCCACCTGCCCAGATCCAACCGCTGGGGAGAAGTCGGCAGGCCAGAGCCAGCTACCTCAGCCTCACCGCGGGGGCCAGGCCTGAGTTTTTCTTTCACCCCACTGCTTAGATTCCCAGCCAACCCATGCCAAGACCAGCGCTCCGGCAGGACAAGCAGGGATCCCAGCCGGCGATCCAGGAACTGGAGAAGGGAGGCGAAAAGATCCAGCATAGAGAAAAGCAGGCACCCTGTCAGCGCAACCGTCCAACCGAGAGAGGAGGTAGGCAAGGCTCCTGAGTCGTGCTACCCATAGCTTCGCGCAAACGGGCTGCCACCTCCCGACAGTAGTCGTTGTAAAGGGGCGAGGTGCGAAAGTCTTCTGACCGAGGGTAGGGGGCATCGATGGGGATATCCGCCACTACTCGCCCCGGACGGGCCGCCATGACCACGACACGGTTGGAGAGGTAGACGGCCTCGTAAATGTTGTGGGTAACAAAGACTACCGTCCACTGCTGCTCCTGCCACAGCTCCAGCAGCTCACTGTTTAATTTGCTGCGGGTGATCTCGTCTAAAGCTCCAAACGGCTCGTCCATGAGCAGCACCTGGGGCTGGGTGACGAGGGCGCGGGCAATGGAAACGCGCATGCGCATCCCCCCTGAGAGCTCGCGGGGAAAACTGCGCTCAAACCCTTGCAAGCCCACCTGGCGCAGCGCCTGCAATACCTTGGGCTCCGCTTTCTCCCTAGGCTCGCCCGCCAACTTCAGGGGCAAGCGCACATTCTCCATCACCGTGGCCCAGGGCAGGAGGGCTGGCTCCTGGAAGACAAAAGCCAACTTGGGTTCCACCGAGCGGCTGGGGAGGTTTTGCTGGCAGCGGCCCCCCCACTCAATAGAGCCACTGGTCAACTGCCCTAGGCCGGCAATTAGCCGGAGCACTGTGCTTTTCCCACAGCCAGAGGGCCCCACCAAGCTGACAAACTGCCCCTCTGGAATGGCTAGGCTCATATCCTGCAAGGCCACTGTGCCGTTGGCATAGACCTTGCTGACGTGGTTGAGAAGAATCATCGGGGCAGGCATGGCTTACTTTTCCCGGCTCAGGGATCGGCGAGGAAGCGCTAAACTAATCGTACTCCTGCCGCCGCCGCAACTTGTTGACATACTCCCCGCCCTGAAGGGCATTCGCGACAGCGGGCCGTAGGCCGGGGATTCTCGTTCTTGGTTCCACGAGCGCACTTACCATGTCAGGTTGCCCCTTCATGGCAGCGGTGCCGCTCTCCCCAAGCGTTCCCCCTTCCGGGGCGGTTCCCTCCTCGCGCCAGCGGCGGGGAGCGCTTTGCCCTGAGGTACCGTTCCCCACCATGCCCAAGAGTTCTAGACCTCGGCGCAAGATGTTGAGAGCGGCGTTGTGGTCGCGACACAGCACCAGACCGCAACGCGGGCATCGGTGTGTGCGAGTGGATAAAGTCTTCTTCACCAGGTAGCCGCACCTTGAACACTCCTGGGTGGTGTACTCCGGCGGCACAGCAATCACCACCTTGCCAATCGCGTAAGCGGGACGTAGTCCTTACACCTTGCCGT
>NZ_JANSHH010000011.1:0-1343 GCF_047461515.1 Synechococcus sp. W70.1 | reverse complement strand
CGGGGCTGCTGCACGACATCGGCAAGCCGCTTTTAGACCGCTACGGCGACGCGCCCTACGAACAGGTGGAAGACCTCGTGGCGCAAGGCGTGCCCGAACTGACGGCGGAGCAGCAGGTGTACGGCTGCGACCACGCGGCGGTGGGGCGCGCCGTGAGCCTGCACTGGGGCTTCCCCGAAAAACTCGTGGAGGCAATCGGTTGCCACCACGCCGACTCGTCGGACGGGCTGCAGGAAGCACCGCTCACGGCGGTCGTCGTGCTGGCGAACCATGTGGCGCACCTGCTGCGTCAGCCCGACGCGCCCGACGACTGGTGGTTCGACCTGCCCCAGTGGATCGTAGACACGCTCCACCTCACGCCGCAGCAGTTGCAGTCGCTGTATCTGGGCTGTGAGGTAGAGATTCAGTCTTCGCCGATGGTGGCGCTGGGGCGGTAGGGAAGCGCACAGTCGGCGCGGTATATGGCTGTGAGGTAATAAGAGACTGTCGAGCAATTGTCAGGCATAGGGTATCCTATCCCTGTGGGAGCCATAGGTGGTTAGCGCGTCGCTTAGCGAGAATGCGGAAATGCTCGACAGCCTCTAAGTGCCCATGCAGTAAGATTTCGAGATTGCTTACCCCACCCCGACCCTCCTGATAAGGGTACGGCAATCAAGCATTGAATTCTCAGGGTGGGCACAATTTTTCCAGCGTGAGCGGAAGAGGGGGAACGGTAGGGCGCACCGCCGTGCGCCCCTACATCCCTCTCCCACACGATGGGAGAGGGGCTGGGGGTGAAGGCAAAAAACGCGAACACCGCGCACGTAGCAAGCCCGAGCAGTGTATCCTCATCAGCTCCTCACTCTTTGGTAAGGGTATACCGCACGAGAGCTTCTAAGCCGCCTCCCCTTGCAATCGGGCGCGCGCCCGATGCTCCAGTAGCCGCTGCTCGGCAGCGCGCATTATTTGCTCGTAATCGTCGCAGTCGCGTGGGTAGAACGCCCAGCCAAAGTAGATGTGGAACCGCTCGTGCATCGAGGGGCTGAACGCTGTTAGGAGCCACTCTTCGAGTGCGGCAGCCACGCGCTCGGCGATTTTAGGCGCGTGTTCGCCTGCGTAGGGCAGCAGCAGTCCCAGCGTGGTGTGTCCGTACCTCCCAACAATATCCGCTTTTCGCGTTGCCTCGCGCACGACTGCCGCCGCCTGCAGCAACAGCTCGCCAATTGCGAACTCGCCCAGCGCGTCGAGCGCGCTCTTTTCGGTCGCGAACTCAAAGATGGCGAAGCCCACGCTCTGATCGTAGCGTGCAGCGCGCTGCACCTCCTCGCGCAGGCGCACGGCGAGGTAGTCCGCCGAGAACAGCC
>NZ_JANSHH010000010.1:0-55196 GCF_047461515.1 Synechococcus sp. W70.1 | reverse complement strand
TACGGACTCCGTCCCGCTTACGCGAACGGTGAATCAAGGACTAGAGGAGAGCCCTATGCTCCATAGAGCCGTGGCTGACCACAGCGAAGGGCGGATCGTCTCCAGTCCCCAAGGTTCAACCCCAATGGCATCCATCGGCCAGCTTCCAACCCTGCCTTTCTAAGCTAGCGGGACTGGGCCCAGTCGGTGGCAGTGATGGTGGTGCCAGGAAATTGAATGGGGTTGCCCAGGCTCTGGATCTGGGCCTGGAGGGCGGGCAACAGCTGCAGGTTCGAGAGCGGTTCCCGCAGGATCTCCGCCGGGACTAGATCCCGTGCCAGGGCAAAGTGAGCTGTGTGGCCGGCTGCCGTGCCGATGGCCCATTCCACGGGGTGCACTCGATAGGAGGCGCTGGCGATGCGGCTGGTGGCGATGTTTTTGCCGCCGGCCAAGAGGTTGTCGATGCGCTGTGGGATCAGGGCGCGCAGCGGGATCTGGTAGGGGTAGCTGGGGGCCTGGGCGTCTTGGTTGTGGCTGGGGGGCAGCGAAAAATCCGGCAGTAGACACTCGTGAAAGTCGATGGGGTACTGGCCCACCCCCACCGAGTCGTAGAAGATGAAGGGGCGACCGCGATTCAACGCCGATTCCCGCGTGGTGATATCCGACTCGTAGACGGTGAACCCCCCTGGGTAGGAAAAACTCGGCCGCCCGATGATGCGCCGCGACTCGCGAATATAGGGGTACTTGGAAAGACCACTGGCAGTTCCCATGGGGCTGTTGGGCCCTTTGAGGTAGCGATAGCGCAAGTAAAAGTCTTTTTGAAAGTTGGGATCCGCCTGCTGCAACAGAAAGTCCGTCCTCCCCGCCACCAGCCAGTAGAAGAAGCCCTTGGCATGCTGCTCGGCCCGACGCAGGGCTTCCACCCGCAAGCCCCCCATCCAGCCACCCGGCTGCAGTTGGCCCGAGGCCTGCAGTTGCTCGTGGGTGAGGATGAGGTTCATCTCTGGCCCGGTGATGCGCCAGTCGTTGCCCCAGGTCCAGTTCTGCATGGATTGATCCCCCACGCGGATGGCCTCTTCCCCAAAGCCAAACACCTGTCCGCGAATGCGGCGATAGGTAAAGACCCTCCCGAAGTTAAAGCGCGGGTGTTCAAAGCTGTAGTAGGGGCCGTGCAGGGGATCGTCGTAGAACTCTGGCTTGATGGGCACCTGCGGCACAGCGGAGCGCTCTATGACAAAGGTGTAGGTAAACCCCTGGGTGCAATAGGGATCCCTGTAGGGCTTGGAGCTGGGCTCCCAGCGGCTTTCCCCATCCGTGCCGAGACGGTAGGGCACTCGCGCCAGGGGCAGCAGCTCGCCGGTTTCGGTAGCATCAATCACTATCCAAGGCAGGGTTTTTCCCTGCCGCTCGGGAGGCGGCTCAAAGTGCAGGATCTCCTTATCCCAGTCCTTCGTGGGCTCCCAGCGGTAGAAGTCCAAAAAATAGCTAGAGAGATCCCCCCGCTGCTCCGGCGCGACGCCAGCGTGCTTGGGGAGGTTGCGGATAGCCACTACCCTGCGGATCTGGTAGCCCTCAATCTCCAAGTCCTTCACCACTGTCTCCGTAAATAGCCGCAACTGCCCCGACTGCAGATAGGGATCCAACATCTCCCGGAGTACCTGATGTCCCACCTGGGGAGAAAAACAGAGCACGCTTGCCCAGCACTTGCCGGGGTTGGGATCCCCGCCATACTTTTCCCGCACCCGGCGGCGAAACTCTCTGTAGCCTCGCGGGAAGATCTCGTTTTCCCGCTGTAGGGGCCGCTCGTCCAAAGCCGAGACCCCTTGGGCGCTCACCTGGCCGCCAATCCAGTCGGTAATTTCGGTCATGCACACCTGTCGCCCCAGTTGCAGGGCCTCGTAGGCCGCTGCCACGCCTCCCAGCCCGCCCCCAGCGATGAAAATCTCACAGGGGATGCGGGTTGCCGACACGGGCTGAGCTAGGGCCGCCCCGGCGCCCAAGATCCCAGCCCCCAGGATGCCGCAGCTCCATCCCTTGAGGGTGAACATAGCCTGTCGGACTTTCCGGCAACTTTTATCATGGGGGAAAGCGCTGCGAGGGCTCATGCCGGGTTCCACTTTCGTCATCACCACACCGATCTACTACGTCAACGCTGCCCCCCACATCGGCAGTGCCTACACCACCATGGCAGCCGATGCCATCGCCCGTTACCACCGCCTGCGGGGTAGGGAGGTGCTGATGGTAACGGGAACCGATGAGCACGGCCAGAAGATCCAGCGCGCCGCTGAAGAGCGCGGCCTTCCCCCGCAGCAGCACTGTGACGAGATCGCGGCCCAGTTTGCCCAGCTTTGGCAGTTGCTGGACATCCGCTATGACCGCTTCATCCGCACCACTGACCCTCGCCACAAAGCCATTGTGCGGGAGTTTTTCCAGCGGGTTTGGGATCGGGGAGATATCTTTGTTGGGCGGCAGCAGGGGTGGTATTGTGTTGCCTGCGAAGAGTTTAAGGACGAGTCAGAGCTCTTGGAAGGCGGGTTTTGCCCGATCCATCCCAACAAAAAAGTAGAGTGGAAAGACGAAGAAAACTACTTTTTTCGCCTCTCTCGCTACCAGGAAAAACTAGAAGCTCTCTACGCGGAGCATCCAGAGTTCATTCAACCAGAAAGCCGCCGCAATGAGGTCATTAACTTTGTCAAGCAGGGCCTGCGGGACTTCTCCATCTCTCGCCCTAGCGTCTCCTGGGGGATCCCCTTCCCGGCGGATCCCAGCCAAACCCTTTACGTCTGGTTTGACGCCCTCATCAACTACATCAGCGCCGCTCTAGATCCCGAGGACGAGCCGACGCTGGAGAATGCTCTGCGCCGCTACTGGCCTGCCGACGTGCACCTGGTGGGCAAAGATATCGTCCGCTTCCACGCCATCTACTGGCCGGCCATGCTCATGTCGGCGGGGTTGCCTTTGCCTAGGCAAATCTTTGGCCACGGCTTTCTCACCAAAGATGGCCTCAAGATGGGCAAAAGCCTGGGGAACACGCTGGATCCTTTTGAGCTGGTGCAGCGATACGGCGCCGATGCCGTGCGCTACTATTTCTTGACCGAAATTGAGCTGGGCAAAGATGGAGACTTTAGCGAGGGCCGCTTCGTCGAGGTACTCAATGCCGACCTAGCCAACGACCTGGGGAACCTGCTCAACCGCACCCTCGCCATGCTCAAAAAATACCAACCTGACTACCGCATTCCCGCCGTCGAGATCCCTCCGGATCATCCCCTCAAAACCTTGGCTGAGCGCCTAGCCCCGACAGTGGCTGACGCCTACGAGCGGCTGGATCTCAGCTCGGCTGCCCGCAAGGCCCTCAGCCTGGCCCAGGCCAGCAACAAATACCTAGATGAGCAAGCTCCCTGGACGTTGCATAAACAGGGGCAAAGCCAGCGGGTAGCGGAGATTCTCTATGCCGTTCTAGAAAGCGTGCGCTGGGTGGCGGTGGCCCTTTCGCCCATCATTCCCAACCTCAGCCTCAAGATCCTGCAGCAACTGGGGTTCCCCCTCACCGACATTACCCAACTGCGCTGGGATCCCGATGCTCGCTGGGGCCAGCTTCCCCCTGGTCAAGAGCCTCAGCCCCCTGTGCCTGTCTTTCAGAAAATCCTCAGGAACGCCTAGGACTTGGCAGCATTTGCTTGGGAAGGTTGGGCAGCCGCTTGTCCTCCCTTTGGTCTTAGCCGCTCGGCCAAAGGAGGGGCATCCCTTCGGGAGAGAGGAGGAGCTGCACCCGAGCGCAAGCGAGGGTTGCTCACCTCAGCAGGAGGAGCTCCATGGGCAAGAGTCTGCCAGGCCGCTCGTACTCCCGCCCAAAAGCTGCGAACATTGACTTGGGCATCCCGGGCTTGGGTACGGGCTCCTTCCAGGGAGCGGCTGACCTGCTTCACCACCTGACCCGCCCCTTTCACCCCCTCGTCAAGGCTGTCGGCAATCTCGCTCACTTCCAGGCTCGTCAGGCGCAGAGCCTCTAGAGTGGGCGGCAGCTCCCGCAGCAGCGTATCGAAGAAGCGCTCCACACTCTGGGCGGCTCGACCCAGTTGAATGACGGCAGGCAGCAGGGTCAGGATCACCGCCAAAATGGCCACTGCCACCAGGCCTACCGAGAGGCCAAGCCAAAAGACCGGATCGCTCATCCCGCCGTCTCCTCTCCATCGCCGGCTTCCAAATCAGCTTCTTCCCCCCCAAGGGAACGCGAGTTTTGGGCTTGGAGCAGCTCCTTTCGCTTCTGCAACATGGCCTCCTTCCCCACCACCACTGCCTGCTGTAGCCGCAGCAGGGCCTCATCCAAACTGCGTTGAGCAGCGTCGAACAGTTTCTCTGACTGATACTGCAAGCTGCTGGCTACATCCTCTGCCACTTCTGGCAGCGCCTCTGCCGATTTTTTCAACAGTCGCCGCGTCTCCCGTCCGCTGCGGGGGGCTAGAAGCAGGCCAATGAGCGTGCCCACCGCCGTTCCCAACAGCAGCCCACCAATAAACGCGCCAGTCCGGTTTTCCGCCATGCCTTGCCAGAGTTGGTGGATACAAGTGGCCCCCCAACCAGACTATCAAAAAAAATCTGCTACCCTGCTCTGCCCAAAAAGGCCAAGTCGCGGCTGGGCTGCTGGGGGCTAGAGTAGAAATGGCGCTGTGGAAACTACCCAACAACCCATGGTCTCTTTAGAGCCCAAAGGCCTGGCGGAAAGGCCAATCAACTTGGCAGAGTACATTGACCACACGCTGCTGCTGCCTATGGTTACCCCGGAGGAAATTGAGGAGGGGTGCGAAATTGCCCTGCGCTACGGCTTCCCCACCTTTTGCGTACCTCCCTGCTATGTGCCGCGAGTGGTTGAGCGGCTACACGGGTCGCCAGTACGGGTGAGCACGGTGGTGGGGTTTCCCCTGGGTACCAACACAGCGGAGGCCAAACTCTACGAAGCTCAACTGGCTGTGGAGCAGGGATGCCAGGAACTGGATGTTCGCATTAACCTAGCCTGGCTCAAGGCGCGGGAGCTGGATTGGCTCCATGCCGAGATTGCCCAAATTGTGGAGGAGACGGGAGTTTGCGTCAAAGCCATTTTGGAGACGGCCCAGCTCGATGAGGAGGAAAAAAAGCTGGCTGCGGAGATCTGCATGGATGCGGGAGCTGCCTTTTTGATGACCTCCACCGGCTGGATGGGAGGGGCAACCTTGGCGGATGTGCAACTGCTGGCGCAGCTTAGCCGGGGCCGAGTGGGGGTGAAAGCTTCAGGCGGCATTCGCACTCTGGCTCAGGCGGAGGCAATGATTGCCGCAGGAGCCACCCGGATCGGCACCTCTTGGGGGTTGGAGCTAATGCAAGAGCTGCAGGCTAGGGAAGCTGGCAGAGCATGAGCGGGCGAACCTACCGGGTTACCGGCATCACTCTCAAAGGCATCCCCTTGGGGGAGTCGGATCGGGTGGTTACCATCCTAACTCGCGAGCGGGGGCTGGTGCGGGCAGTAGCCAAGGGATCCCGCAAGCCGTCTTCCAAGTGGGGAGGGCGACTGGAGCCCTTTGTCATTAACGACCTGCTGCTTGTCCGGGGGCGGTGGTCAGCTCAAGCCAATGCCTCCCAGCGTCTGCAGCGCATTGTCCAGGCAGAAACCCTGCAGAGTTTTCCCCGTCTGGGCCGCAGCTTGGCCCACCTCACAGCCGCCCAGTACCTGGCAGAGGTGGCTTTGCTATTGGCCCTGCCAGATCAGGCTCAGGAAGAGCTGTTTGTGCTTTTGGTAGAACACTTGCAGCGCATCGAGCAGGCCCCTACACACGAGGCAGTTCTGCCACTCCTTGTCCATGGGCTCTACCACCTTTTGGTGGTGGGGGGGCTTGCCCCCTCGCTACAAGCCTGTTGCTCCTGTGGGGGGGAGTTGGCGGGCGAGGTTTTCTTCTGTCCCCAGCTGGGCGGCCTGATCTGCGAGCCCTGTCGGAGAGCCCAGCAGCCCAACTCCCTTGCCCGGCTCTCCAGTGCCGTCCTGCAGGCCCTGGGATCCCTGCCCAACCCCACCTTGCCACCGCTGGCCGACAGAACGTTGCCTTTGACAGCTTGGCTGGGGGCAGAGCGCTTGCTGCGCCAAATTTTGGAGCAGTATGCCGAGCGAGAAATCCGGTCTGCTCGCCTGCTAGCTGGCTGTTACCCTACTGCCGGCGCTGCAGTTGGCTTCCCCACTGCAAACGAGCAGGGATCCCCCCTTGCCCCAACCTTTTCTGAGGGCAATTCCAAAAGAATTGGCGGCCGGCTGAAGAAGTTGTGAAGACATGTATCAAGTTGAGCCGAATGGCGGCAGAATAGAGCTCTGGGGTGGATTAAGTAGCCGCTTCCAGATGATACATTAGGTTCCATGAGGTAAATTCTTAACAAGGGCTTCTCAGCTTTAGCCGCGGTCAGCCGCGAGGGTTTGCAGAGAAAGCAACAGCTAAAGGGAAGGAAAGCCGGTGTCTTTCCAACCTATTGCCAAACAGGCCTTCTGGGTTCCTTAGTGGGGGGTGTCCTGGGCTGCAGTTTCTATTTCTAAGCATGGGTTTGGCAGCTTTCCGTGGGGAGGCCGAGTCTGCTTGTCCAGAAACATCCCTCCGTCACCTGCTCGCCGGTGGCAGGAGGTAGCCTTCATCCTAACTTTTCCAAGCCAAGTTATTAAAGTGAAGTACAGGAGTTGCAGCACCGTGGAAGCCCAGCGTAAAGAACGAATTCTCGTGGTTGATGATGAGGCTAGCATCCGCCGCATTTTGGAAACTCGCCTCTCGATGATCGGCTACGAGGTGGTTACTGCAGCCGACGGCGAAGAGGCCCTGCAGGTCTTCCGCAAGCAGCATCCCGACCTGGTGGTGCTGGATGTCATGATGCCAAAGCTGGATGGCTATGGGGTCTGTCAAGAGTTGCGCAAAGAGTCCGACATCCCCATCATCATGCTCACGGCTCTGGGGGATGTGGCCGACCGCATTACTGGGTTGGAACTAGGGGCGGATGACTACGTGGTCAAGCCTTTTTCACCCAAGGAGCTGGAGGCCCGCATTCGCTCGGTGCTGCGGCGGGTGGCCCGGTCTAGCCATGAGGGGATCCCTAGCTCTGGGGTTATCCAGGTTGGGGATCTTTGCATTGATACCAACAAGCGCCAAGTTTACAAGCGGGGCGAGCGCATCCGCCTGACAGGAATGGAGTTTAGTTTGCTGGAGCTGTTGGTCAGCCGCTCGGGGGAGCCGTTTTCCCGCGCCCAGATCCTGCAGGAGGTATGGGGCTATACCCCAGAGCGCCATGTGGATACGCGGGTGGTGGATGTCCACATCTCGCGGCTGCGGGCTAAGTTGGAGGATGACCCAAGCAACCCTGAGCTTATCCTGACAGCCCGCGGTACTGGCTATCTGTTTCAGCGCATCGTGCCAAAGGGAGAAAAAGGAGAGGGCTAAGAAGGGATCCCTGTCAAGTGCTCCTGCAGGGCCCTTCGCATCTGCTGTAGCGGTTCAACCCAGTTGCCGCGGGCTTCTTGGCGAAATAGGCGCATTACGCCGGGGTACCAGGGGCTATCTTGTCGCTGCAGCAGCCAGCGCCAATCGGCTGCAAAGGGCAGTAGAACCCACACAGGCTTGCCCAGCGCCCCAGCTAGGTGGGCAACGGCGGTATCGACGCTAATCACCAGATCCAACTGGGCAACTGCCCTAGCAGTATCAACAAAATTCTGGAAACGGGATCCCAGCTCCACCACCTGGTGCTGCTTGAGGAGGGGTTCTACCTGGCTTAGATCTTCACCCACCTGCAGGCTAACCCACTGCACCTGGGGCAGATCAAGGTACTCGAGAAAGAGGCTGAGGGGACAGCTTTTTAACCTCTGCACCCGGTTGAGGGCAAGATCGGCGCGGCGGCCACTGGCCCACACCAGCCCTACCTTTATCCCCTTCTGAGGAACCTCAGGCCATTCTTCTGGCCAGGCGGAGCTCTCCGGGGGACAGACCAGGTAGGGAAGACAGGCAGGGATCGTCTCCAGAGTGGTGCCCAAGCGGTGGGGCAGGCTGAGCAAGGGCAGGTGCCAGTCGAAGGGAGGCAGGGGATCCGTCTCGGAAATAATCTGAACCTGAGGAAAGGAGGCCCGCAGCAGCTCGACTAGAGATGGCGGGCAGCGAAAGTAGAGGGAGGCCTGCGGATGGGCTGCAGCCAAAAGTGGCAGGTAGCGCACAAACTGGATGGTGTCCCCCAAACCTTGTTCGGCGTAGATGAGCAGAGTCTGCTGGCCCAAGGGGGATCCCGTCCACAGAGGCTGGGGAAAGCGGGGGTAGGCCGCCCCCTGGCGCTGCAGCCGCCATTCGTACTCCCGCCACCCCTCCTTGTAGCGGCCTAGGGTGAGCAGGGCAGTGGCCAGGTTGTAGTGGATCTCCGGCGAATCAGGGGCCAGTTGCAAGCCCCGCCGATAGGACTCAAGGGCGGCCTCGAGGCAGTTTTGCTCTTGCAGGATCGTGCCCAAGTTGTTGTGGGGCTGAGCATCCTTGGGCAGCAGCGGGATGGCCTGTTGCAGGCAGTCGGCTGCTTCCTCCAGACGATCTTGCAGGTGGAGGCAGTGGGCGAGGTTGACGAGGATCCGCCCCTCCTGGGGCAGCAGGGCAAGGGCTTGGCGAAACCAGCCTTCAGCTTCCTCAAGCTGGTTCTCGAACATCAGCGCATTGCCTAAGGCGGCTAGAGCATAGGGCTGGGGAGGGTGCGCTGCCGCAGCCTGGCGCAGGACTGCAATTGCCCGCTGCCGCTGCCCCAAGGCCAGCCAACAACTGCCCAGCCGAAACAGCAGTTGCCCATTGCCGGGAGCAAAGGCCAGCCCCTCCTGATAGGCGCGCGCTGCCTCCGCCGGGTCGCCCAGCAGCATCCAAGCATCGCCCAGCTCCTGCCAGGCAGGCACCCAGTCCTTCTGCAGGTGCACAGCCAACTGTAGGGGGGTCAAGGCCTGACGGGGATCTCCCATTTGCAGATAGAGGGATCCCAGCAGCGCTTGGGCAGCAGCCAGGTGCGGATGGGCGCGGGTAAGCTGTCGACAAAGGCGCAGCGCTGCCCCCAGATCCCCTGCTTGTCGGTGGCGCTCGACCAAAGCCAGAGCCGCCTCTGGGGAGGGGAAAGAGGGCAGGCTGGCTCCTTGTCCTGAGTTCTGAGGCCCAGCCACCTGCCGCTTGCCTTTCCCTCGACCAAAGCCCTGTGGCACGGTTTGACCTACCGGGGTTAACAGGACGTTCCCAATAGCCCTAAGTTGGGATTCCGACAGCTTTAGCCTAGTTGCGGCGAAAGAGGCTGTCTAGGTAGATGCGCGCAGCGCGCCGATCGGCATCTCCGCTTTGGAGCAAGAACAGCGAGAGGGCTGCTGTTACAACCCGATCTTGATCCCAGTCGGGATGACGAGAGAGGTAGTTTTTGAGGGTCTCGTGGAGCTCCTTGGGGATTTCGCTCGAAATGCTGACGGTAGGAGAATCCATAGCTCAACCACCTACCTAAAGTCAACACTCAAACAGTCGCAGCAAAAAGAGGCTCTACCCTGGGCCACAGCTAAGCCGGCCTAGGAAGGAATTGAACAAGCTAAGCCAGTCCTCTAACTTGGGTACCTCAAAGACCGCACGGGCTCCTCAAGAAACGGGGTAAAAGGGCTTGCCCATTGGCCGCCTGCAAGCGGCTGGGGAGGTCCTAGCCGCCCCCTGGTCTCTCTAGGCATCCGAGGAGAGCTGCCGGGGAAGCCTCCTCCTCACCTCGGGTGGGGCTATTCTGCCCTCTGCCCTAGGGGGGATGTCAATCCTAGGCGGGAGTATCCAACAGAACCAGAGCTCTCCCGTGGCCTTGATGGGATCGGAAAAAGCGGCGCGATCCCGTTACGTTTCTCAAGGTGTAATCGCGTGAACCTTAGCAAGGGCAACTTTTCCACAGAACCCTTCGAGGCGGCTTCTAGAGCGAAAGACGTTGTGGAAAACAACCCGCCTGCCTGTGGAAAGTCTGGGGAAAACCTGTGGATTTTTGGGAAATCTCAATGTGTCCAAAAAAATTTTCTCGACTGCTCCCTCAGCTCCACTCAACTCGATAGTGCAAAAACAGCTCTTGGGAACCGCGGCGGCACTCAAGCAACTCCAGGCGGGGCGGGGATCCCTGCAGTTGCCAGCCCTCGATGCTAGCCGGGGCATCAGCGTAGCCACTCAGCAGCACTGGCGCCAGCGTCACCCACAGCTCATCCAAGGCTTGCGCCTGCAAAAACGCCCCCAAGAGCCGCCCCCCGCCCAGGAGGCCCACCCGTTCGATCCCCCGCTGCCGCAGGCGGGCTAGGCGAGCGGTCAAATCCCAATCCGCGGCCACCCAGATCTCGGCAAAACCGGGCCGTCCCTGCCACTGGCGGGAGCCCGCCGGCGTCGTCCACAGCCAGCGAGTGAGGGGCTGGCGAAAAAACGGCAACTCTTCCGGAATCTCGCCGCTGCCGGAACAGATGATCGTCAGGGGCTGAGGGGGGAGACCCTGTGCAATTCGGCGTTGGATGAGCTCCGGATCCCGCAGGCGGAGAGCGGTGCCGTAGGCCCGCAGCGTGGCTGCCCCCATGATTAAAGCCTGTTGCCGAGCAGCTTGGGTTTCCAGGTGCCGATAGTCTTCAGGGCTAGGGAAGTGGGGTTTTTGCCCGCGGTGGGCGGCGAGCTTGCCATCCAGACTTTGGGCCAAGATGGCCACCAGGTGGGGACGAGGGGCTTTCAAAGGCAGATCTTTGGCAATCGACCAGGATAGACTCAGGAGTATTGACCGGCCTATGCCCTGGCTCCAGGGTTATATGCTAGGAACGCTCCAGTCCTCCACTATCCGCATCGCTGTCGAGGCCAGCTCCTCGACTCTGCAGCGCTGTCTAACGGAGGTGGAACTTCTGCAGCAGTGGATTTGGCCGCAGCAACTGCAGGGATCCCTTCCCCCCAAGCTAGAGCAAGGCAGCACCTTTGCCGCCCAGTGGGGCCCTATCTCCATCCTGCACCAGGTGGAAATCCTGCTGCCCCAACGGCTGCGGCTGGTGATGTGGGGTGGTGCCGATGGCTACTGCGACTGGCGGTGGGGGAACGGCTGGGTGCAGTTGCGGGTAGAGGCCGTCTCACTTCTGCCCTTGGGCTTAGGCCAACTGCTAATGCTGCGGCAGCTGCAACAGTTTGCCCAAAGTCAAGAACGACGGCCCTCTGGGGACTAGAAGTTCTGCCAGAATCCGCTTGGATCCCAGCAGCGGCAAGCATCTGCAGCGCTTCCGCAAGAAACTGGTGCGGGAATCCGCAAGCAGGCCCAGGCTGACCCTAGTCACAAAACTGGCTAAAACTAAACTAGTAGTAGAGATTTCAGAAAAATCACAAGCGGGCGGCTTTCACAGCTTGGCTTGAGTGGTCAAGAGGCCGCTGCCGGAAGCTGGGTCATTAGTTCCAAGCACCTAGAGGTTGTCTCACTCCTGAGCTGCCATGACCGCAATCACGGAAACTCCAACCCGTACCATGCAGCAGTTGTCTTCGGTTACAACACGGGTTCGCAAACCCTACCCCAACTTCAAAGTGATCGTCCTAGACGACGACATCAACACCTTCCAGCACGTTACCGAATGCTTGCTCAAGTACATCCCCGGCATGACTTTGCCCTTGGCGCGGCAACTGACAATGCAGGTGGACAGGGAAGGGCAGGCCGTTGTCTGGGTCGGCCCACAGGAGCAAGCGGAGCTCTACCATCAGCAGTTGCTGCGGGAGGGTCTGACGATGGCTCCGCTGGAGCCGGCCTGAAGCAGCAGGTGCTCGTAGCTGCGCTCAACGGCAGCCAATAGCTCTGCCTGACCCCAGCCAGCATACAAGCTGCTGGCAATTGCCAGGCCGCCAGCCCCTACTCCCTCTTTGACATAGCCTCGCTCATAGGCTTGAAGAGAGGAGTAGCGACTCTGGGCAAAGCTTAGTTGGGTGGCCAAGAGGCAGACATTGCCCAACAGCTCCGCCAGAGCCACTGTGTTGCCAGAGGGATCCTCCGCCACCCAGCGGGTGGTGCCCACCACCACGTTTTCAGGGGGCCAGGGGATCCCTTCCTCTTCTCCCCAGCGCCGCATTAGGGCCAGCACCGCCAGCATTTGCGTTCCTCCCGCCAGCAGCACCGGCCCCCGCTGGGCGGCTGCCATGGCTAGCCCGGCGATGAAGGGTTGCACAGGATCCCCCACGGCAGCCACTACCTCTGGCGCAGGGGCAGTGGGGGAGAGATTGGCTAGACCCCGCTGGGCCAAGGCCAGCTTTTGGGCGTGGTTACAAACTGGATGGCTGCTGTTGACCATGCCGTTTGCCTGCCAGCCCAGCCCTAGCAGCACCGCCAGCGCTGTTGCAGTACCGCCGGCCACGCACTCTCCGACGACGCAGTAGCTGGCTTCCAGTTGGGATCCCCGCTCATACCCCTCCTGCCACAGGGATCTCACCTGCTCCGAGGACAAAGCCTGGCCGGTGCTCAGACAGCGGGCTGGCCCTCCCGAAGGCACCTTCTCTGCGCCTGGCAAAGGCTCTAGCAGACCACAGTCGAACACGCGGCAGGGGATCCCTAGCTCGCTCAAGACAGCGCGGCTGATGACCACTGGCGAGGGATAGCCCTCGGGCGAGGTGGGCAAGCGGCAAGAACGGCCAGTCAGCAGCACCTCCCCATCAGCCAGGGCGGTGTAGCGCCGCAGAGAGGGCGTGGCGCCAGCAGCAGAGATGCCTGGAATAAGGGCTGTTTCCGTAAACCCCAGGCAGGCCAAAAACAGAGGTCGGGATCCCTGTACCCGTTGGCACCACTGCTGGGCCAAAGCCGGCTGAGTGTAAGCCTTAACACAGGGAAGGAGGAGCATAGCCAATAATTACCTACAGGACGGGATCCCGCACTGGCCAGAGGATAGCAACGCCTGCATTCCCCAAGGCAATCGGATAGGATAGGTATATCGGATGTCGTTTGTTGGGGGCAAGGGGAAAGCCATGGGCTTCTTCGACTCGGAGATTGTTCAGGAAGAAGCTAAGCAACTGTTTCGGGATTTCCAAAACCTGATGCGACTTGGTGAGCGCTACGGTCAATTTGACCGGGAAGGCAAAAAAATCTTTATCCAGCACATGGAAGAGTTGCTGGAGCGCCAGCGCATTTTCATGAAGCGGCTGGAGCTTTCCGACGATTTTATGGCCCAACTGACCATTAAGCAATTGCAAACCCAACTGGGGGGGTTGGGGCTCTCTCTTAGCCAAATGTTTGACCAAATGCACCAAACCCTGGAGCGCATGAAAGCTGAAGCCGACGCTGAGCGCTGACTCTCCCAGTAACCCCCAAGGGAAAAGGCTCATGTCCTCCTCCCGCCAGACCCGCAACCGCAAATTGATCCTGGAGGTGTTGGAGCAAAGCGAGCGGCCCCTCTCGGCCCAGGAGATTTTCCTGAAGCTGCGCAATGCCAGCCACATGGTGGGCTTGGCCACTGTCTATCGGGTCTTGGAGGCGCTGCGCAACGAGGGCAAGCTGCAGGCCGTCCACTTGGGGGATCAGCAAACCTACTACCAGCTTCTGCCCAGCAACGGCCACAGTCGCCATCACCTGATCTGCACCGAATGTCGGCGGGTGGTGCCTCTGCCAGATTGTCCCGTGGGGGATCTGGAGGAGCAGCTTGCTAGCCGTTACCAATTTGTTATCGAGTACCATGTGCTTGACTTCTACGGCATCTGCGCCGAATGCCGTGGAGGGAGCAGGCCCAACCCCAATTGCTAGTCATCCTCTTGCCTTGAGGCCAAGCCACAATGATGAGCTATCTCTGGACGGTGTTGATTGGGTTGGCAGGCGCCTTGATTGCAGTCAAGCTGAGGCTGCCAGCAGGAGCTCTAGTAGGCTCGATGGTGGCAGTCGGCTTGGTCAATGTCTGGGGGGCCATCCCAATTCCCACTCCTCCACCTGGAATCCGCTTTGTCCTGCAGGTGATACTGGGTATTCTCTTGGGCAGTAAGCTTACCGCCGAGACATTGCTCGCCCTCAAGGATCTGTGGCGGCCAGCCCTAGTGTGTACCGTGATTGCGGTGAGCACCGGCGTTCTATCGGGGTTTTTGATCTCCCGCTGGTTGGGGATCGAGCGCCTTACTGCCATCTTGGGCACGGCCCCAGGGGGTATCTCTGATATGAGCTTAATTGCCCTGGACATGGGGGCCCAGGCCAGCACGGTGGTAGTTATGCACCTAGCTCGTCTAATTAGCGTCATCGTGGTCGTCCCCTGGGTGGTGCGGCTGCTGATTCAGCCAGGTACGAGCTAGGAAAGTCCTCGGAGAGGAGAGGGGGAGTGGGCTAGACTAGGGGTCGATACAGAACTTCACAACCGCACCGCCATCTTGGAACTTTCTCCCCCTCTCTCCATCGACCATGCTCCTGGGGCAATATCCCCTTGGCCCTCGGCTGGCTCTGCCAAGGAGACTTTCCTAGGCAACATGGGTCAAGCCGAGTGGTGGCCGCTGCGGTTGCAGTGGCAGGGAGAGGCTGACCCCCTTCAGCCGGAGCTGCTAGGGGTGGATCCCTTGTTGCGGTTGTTGCTGCTGGGGGATGGCTTGACCACTCGCAATCTGGCCACTCTGACCCTGGAACCAATTCAGGCCCATCTGTTAGATACAGTCCAGGTCGAGCTGCTGGCCGAGCAAAGCGCTGTCCCCAAGTCCATGCCACAACTGGCTAGGGATCTGGCGCGGCTGGGATCCCCCTTGATGCGGCGGCGGGTTTGGCTGGGCGGAGCGGCCTCGCAACAGCCCTTGCTCTATGCCACCTCTTGGTGGAACGCGGAACATCTGGCTCGATACTTGCCCCATCCCGATTTGCCCATCGGCCAAAATCTAATCCAAGAAAAACTGGAGACCTTTCGCGAGGTGCGTCGCCTCTACTACGGCGAAGCTGAGCCCATTGCCCGGCTGCTCAACTGTCCTGGCCCTTTCTGGGCTAGGCATTATCTTTTGCTGCACCGAGGCCAACCTTTGACGGTTATTTACGAAGTTTTCTCCTCGCGCCTAGGGGCCAAGTTTTTGACTGGCTAGGGCAAATCCAAAACGCACGGCTGCCCTTGGTGCCGTTAGCCTGCTGCAGGTGGGTTTGGGTGAGCGGCTACTATGGAGCTGAGCAAAAAAAGGGCCCCAGAAGCAAAGGAGTATGGCTCCAGAGCTTCCCGTTTTGCGCCAGCGGTATCAACTGGAGCGGCGGCTGAGCAAGCGCAGTGGCAGACACACCTACCTGGCACGGGATCTCCTCACCTCAGAGCCAGTTGTGATCAAGCTGCTCCTGTTTGGGCCGGATTTCAACTGGGACAATCTGAAGCTGTTTGAGCGGGAAGCCCAAGTCCTACAGACCCTCTCCCACCCAGCCATTCCCCGGTACCGCGATTGCTTTGAGATTGCTCTGAAAGGGGGGCGCGGCCTGGCGCTGGTGCAAAGCTACATCGAGGCTCCCTCCCTGCAGGAGTGGATGGAGCGAGGGCGGCATTTTGCCGAGCCGGAGGTGCGCGACTTGGCGCAGAAGCTGCTGCGCATCCTCATCTACCTCCACGAACTCCATCCGCCGGTCATCCACCGGGATCTCAAGCCCAGCAACATTCTGTTGGCAGCCGACGGGCAGGTGTACCTGGTGGATTTTGGCTCTGTGCAGGCTGCTGCCCCCCGGGAGCAGGGATCCTACACGGTGGTGGGAAGCTACGGCTACATGCCCCTGGAGCAATTTGGCGGCAGAACTGTGCCCGCCTCCGATCTCTACAGCCTGGGCGCCACGCTGATTCACCTGCTCACGGGCCAGCATCCGGCGGACTTGCCCCAGGAGGGATCCCGAATTGGGTTTGAGCAAGTGGTGCAACTGAGTCCACCTTTTCGCGACTGGCTGCGGTGGTTGACGGAGCCTCTGGTGGCGAATCGTCCCGCCTCCGCCCGGCAGGCCCTGGAGGCGCTGGAGCAGTTGGATCGCCGACCGCTGCCGGTTGCTTCAGCAACAGCCGCCCTTTCTCCTCAACAGCCGGCAGACAGCCGGATTCAACTGCACAAGCCCGAACAGATCTATGAGGAGGTGATCCGGGCCAATCAACTCCGCGCCTTGGTTTTGTTCGCCATCGTTTGGAACGCTTTCATTGCCTTTTTCGCAATCATGGCAGTTGTGCTTGCCCCTTTTCCGGTGAATCTGGCGGCCGTCCTGTTCATGCTGCCCTTATGGAAGGAGGGGTTGGCGATGGTGATCAAGATCCTTTCCAGCTCATCCGGTAAGACTCACCTGAATATCGAATCCCTAGAAGTGGTTCGTTTTCGCGGAGTTACCCCTGGTCGGCAAGCCCATATTGACCGGCTGGAGCTGATCCTTACCCGACGCGATTCCAATCAAGATCGGGTGATCGGACATCCGGGCAGGCAACCGCAAGGGCAAGCTAAAGGGTCTGCAAGAGCTAGAGCTGGAGGGGTTGACTTCGGACTGAACCGTTGGCTAACTCGATTGAGCGGCAGAAAGGGTAGCCCTCAGTCCAGGTAAGCGCTCAGCTCCTGCTCCAAGGTGGGCAATTGCACCTCTTCCCGCTCTAGCTCCTCCAGGTCTTGCAGTTGCCTCCTCAGGCGGGCAATCCGCTCTCGGAGATACTCTTTGATGCCCTTGGCCCCCAGGCTGAGGCAACTGCGGCAGATCTCGCCATAGATTTGGCCGCGGTCGTTGTAGACTACCGCCAGCAGCACCTGCTGCCCCTTCCTCTGGATGGGGGTGACCCATCCGCCGCAGATAACGCAGGGCACGCGGCCATTGCCTGCGTAAATGCTGCGCTCCCAAACAATTTTCACGCTCGGCCTCGCTAGACTTTTGCCCACCAGGATAAAAACTGCAAGGGATCTCTTGTCAGCCTAAATCCCTTCCTCTCTCCCTCAAGGAGAGCAGTTGGGGATGACGGCAAGATCGCTGGTGTCTAGGCGTTGGGTTGGGCCGGCTGGCTAGGCTGGGAGCGATCGATGGTGCGGTAGGTGAGGCTGGCTGCTACCTCTAGGGCTTTGGCAGCGTCGCGGAAGTAAAACCCCAGCTCCTCATCTTTCTCAGTGCGGTTGGGCTTATTGAGCTTGGCCTTGAACTGCACATTGCAATACATGGCCAACCCCACCAAAACCTCGGACAAACCATGCTGGTTGATCAACCGTTCCAGATCCGTAAGCAGGCTTTTGATCAGGGCATTG
Organism: Synechococcus sp. W70.1; assembly: GCF_047461515.1. Taxonomy (NCBI): domain Bacteria; kingdom Bacillati; phylum Cyanobacteriota; class Cyanophyceae; order Synechococcales; family Synechococcaceae; genus Synechococcus; species Synechococcus sp. W70.1. Next base: position 38,025 of record NZ_JANSHH010000010.1, on the reverse strand, counting down.
GCTACCGGTTCTGGCAAACTGTCCAGGTCGTGCATTGGGTTTCCTCAGCAAACGAGATAGTAGTGGGATCCCGGTCCCTTACTCCTGATCTTCCCGCATCTTTTAGGGAATGCTCAACGCTATTGCCAGCGCTTTGGCGTTTTCACTGAGGGCAAGGATTCCTGCAGGCGCTCCGCGCTGCCAGCAACAGTTCTGGGCCGAAGCCCAAGTACTCTTTTGAGTTGGCAGAGGCCATTTGTTATGATGGCAGAAACCGTCCTGAAGAAGGGGGCTGGAAATCCGGTCTTTGGTCATGGAGACCCGTGCCGTTGGTCAAGCGTTCTCGGGAGGGCAGCATTGGACAACAACAGTATCTTACGTCAGCTCTTGCTCGTGGGCGTTGGCACCACTACGCTGCTAGCGGAGCAGTTGAAGAAGGCTGCCGATGAGCTGGTGCAAAAGGGGCAGCTTAGCTCAGAAGAGGCCTCTAACCTCCTCAACAACCTGCTCAACCAGGTGAAATCTGAACAGAGCAACCTGGAATCCTACGTACAGCGGCAGGTGCGCAACGTTTTGCAGGACTTAGGCGTGCCTTGCCAGTCGGAAATGGACGAGCTGCGCGGGCGGTTGGATCGCCTGGAGCGACAAGTGCGCAACTTGGAGAACCAGCTCTACCGCCGCTTCTGACCGTTAGCCAATCTCTAGGCTGAGGCTGAAGTTCCCGCAAGAGTTTGCATGGCAAGCGAAGTTTTAAGCATCACAGGCCGAGGGATCCCGCTGGTGGGCAATGACATTGACACCGACCGGATCATCCCGGCCCGCTTCCTCAAATGCGTCACCTTTGACGGCTTGGGCCAGCACGTGTTTGCTGACGACCGCGCCCAAGCGGCTGGCCAGCACCCCTTTGACCTGCCTCAGTACCAGGGTGCGGAGATTTTACTGGTCAACGCCAACTTTGGCTGTGGCTCCAGTCGAGAGCATGCCCCCCAAGCCCTGGCCAAGTGGGGGATTCGAGCCCTCATTGGCGAAAGCTTTGCCGAGATCTTTTTCGGCAACTGCCTGACTCTAGGGATCCCCTGTGTCACAGCGCCTGCGAGCGTGATTCAAACTCTCCAAGAGGCAGTGGCCAGAAACCCAGAGCTCCAGTTAACGCTGGATCTCCTCAACAAACAGGTGCGCTGGGAAGACAACGCCGCCGCCGTCGAGATCCCCCAGGGGGCTTGGCAGATGCTGGTGCAGGGCACTTGGGATGCCACGGCGCAGCTGCTAGCTGCCCGCGACCGCATTCAGGAGGTAGCTGCCTCTTTGCCCTACCTGCGATGGCAGCGAGGAGCCCGCTGAGCAGGTCGCTTTCCCCTGCTACCCACCAGTGGCTGGGCAGCGCTGACCCAAAGTTTCTGGATCTGGCAAGGCGGGAAATCGTGGCTGCGGATCCAGAGGCCGTCGTCCAGCTCCTTCCCGAGGCCACGGGGTTGATGTGGGTGTGCAGCCGGCGTTCCTTTGCCGACCTTGCCCAGAGCTGGCAGGCCAACCCACCTATTTTTTTGCGCCACATCTGTCCCATCCAGCGGGAGCTTTGGCTGGACGAGGGATCCCTGGCAGGACTCCGCCTAGATGAAGAGCTGCTGGCCGCCATCAACCCGGCCCTCAGCTTTTCCGTACAGACGCGCCTATTTGGCAAGCTCAACTTCAAGCCCTTTCAGATCAACGAAGCCCTGGCAGCCCAGGTAGTGGCGGCAGTGGGATCGCCGCTGCAGGTCAGGGATCCCCAACAGGTGATCTCGGTGGTGATCCTGGCTAACTCGACAGGGATCCGAGTTTGGCTAGGCTTGTCGCTGGCTGAGCAAAACCTCTCCAACTGGGCGGGCGGCATCCATCGCTTCCGCCGCGATCCCGGTCAGATTAGCCGCTCTGAGTTCAAGTTGCTGGAAGCCATCCAGGTGTTCCACATCCCTTTGCAGCCAGGAGGGCGGGCTTTAGATCTGGGGGCAGCACCAGGGGGATGGTCGCGTATCCTGCGCCTCTACGGGCAGGAGGTAACAGCGGTGGATCCGGCGGCATTGGACGAGCGTCTCCACTCCGATGCCGGCATTTGTTACCATCGCCTCAGCGCTCAAGCCTACCTGGCCCGCTGTAGGGAGCGGTTTCACCTCATCCTCAACGACATGCGCCTGGATGGCCGCACCTCTGCCCACCTGATGACAGCCTTTGCCCCTCATCTGGAGCCAGAGGGGGCAGCCCTGATGACCTTAAAACTTCCCTCCCGCCGCCGCCTGCGGGTGCTGCAGCAAACGCTCGATATCCTAAGCAGTACCTTTGCCGTGGTGAGGGCACGCCACCTGTTCCATAACCGCAGCGAAGTCACCCTCTACTTGCGAAAGGGAGCTCAATCGGCGGTTTCCACTACCTGAATTTCCCGGTGCAGCACCTTCTCGCGGATGGACTCTAGCAAGTGCAGCTCCTCGGGGGAGATTTTGCCATCGGAGCGGATAGCGCTGACGATTTGATCCAACTCAGTGCGGGTTAACTTCCTATCTTCTAGGGCCTGCTCTACTAGGGCCTGCAGTTGTGCAAACTCCATGGAATTGCTGCTCCTCTTGAGCGGCTCTCCTCACCCCCTCTACCCTATCCCCGTCAGCTCTGATCCCCGGCAAGCGCAAGATTCTCTTCAGGTATCCTAAAGAGAAGATGAAACCGCAGGAGAGGAAGACCCTATGGCTGGCCCGGATCCCCAGAGCTTTGAGCACGACTGCGCCACACTGTGCCGGGATGGATGTGTCCTGGGCGAGGCCTGCCCCCACCGAGAGGCAGCCCGTCGAGCGGTGGACTTCATCATGAATACAGACTGGGAGACGCTCATGCGGCTTGCCGAGTCCAGGAACCTGCCCAAGACTCCTCCCCAGGAAGATCCCTTGCAGTTTTTGGAGAACTACCGCCTAGGCGGCTAGTCCCTGCCCAGCCTCCAGGTGCCGCGGCTCATAATAAACGTAGTGGGATCCTTGGGCTCTATGGTATGGCCTTGGCTTGCCTTTGGCTTGCTTCTGGTTGCCTCTGAGCTGTTTTTGCCGGGGCTGGTGGCTGGTCCAACGGGTGTGGCGGCGCTGGGGGCTGCTCTTTTGGCTTATTGGGGGCTGCCGGCTTGGGCCCAGTTCTTGGCCTGGGTGCTGCTCTCGATTGCGCTGATCCTCCTCAGCCAACGCCTGGTACCTAAGGGCCCGGCCCAGTTGGAGGATATCCTGAAAGAATCGCGGGAAGCGCGGGCAGTTACAGCCATTCCGCCAGGGAAGCAGGGGCGAGTCTCCTATCTTGGCTCCACCTGGAACGCCAAATGCAGTATTCCTGACGTGGAGATCCAACCCGGCCAGGAGGTATACGTGGTCGATCGCAAGGGCAATACCCTCATTGTGATGCCAAACCAGCTGCTTGAATCTTGAGGCTTGGAGCTCTCTGCCATTCAGGGCTCTTCGTAAATCCAGCTTTGGGCAGCAGGGATCCAGTTCACCAGCTCGGAATCTCGGAACCAGAGGGCAATCTCCCGCTGGGCGGTTTCCGGGCCATCAGAACCATGGACAAGGTTGCGGCCAATGTCAATACCAAAGTCGCCACGGATGGTGCCTGGCTCGGCTTCTAGGGGATTGGTTTTGCCGATTAGCTTACGAGCAGCAGCAATCACCCCTTTGCCCTGCCAAACCATAGCCACCACCGGCCCCGAGGTAATAAACTTGACCAAACTGGGGAAGAAGGGGCGCTCCCTGTGTTCAGCATAGTGGGCTTCTGCCAGCTCTTGGCTTACCTGCACCAGCTTCAGGCCTACCAATTGGTAGCCCCGACTTTCCAGGCGCTGGATAATGGTGCCCACTAGACCCCGCTGCACGCCGTCCGGCTTGATGGCGATAAAGGTGCGCTCCATGGGATCTCCCCTTGTTGTTACCTATCTTCACCGTTATCCTTGTACCGGATCGGGGATCCCAAGCGCAAGGGAGCAAAATTAGCGCTTTTTACCCGCCCACCACTGCCAAGATCAGGAAGGCAGCCCCCACCACTGTAATCGCCCAGCCGGCCCAGCGAGTTAAGCCAGGGATCCGCAACCCCCAGCGTTCTGCTGCCCAAAGGGCCAGGAGAGCTACCCCATACTGGACGGTGCTCAACCCCAGTAGATATCCCACCCAAGGCATGGGTTGGGCGCCGATAATGGTTTCGGCGTAGGCATAGCCATGGAATAGCCCCGCCAGGGATCCCCCTATTAGCAAGAGCCAACTTGGGATCTGCCGCGGTTGCACCAGCAGCAAGCCGAAGAGAACCACGGAAGAGGCAATGGCCAGCTCCGTCAGTCCCAGGGGGTCCCAGCCGGCCAGGTGGATCCCAGTGCCCACCAGACCTGCCAACACAAAGCCCAAAGGGATCCCGTAGCGCCAGGGCTGCCCCGCCGCCACAAGACCGATGGCCACGACGAAGGCCAGGTGATCCAAGCCAATGACAGGGTGAGCCAGCCCGGAGAGAAATCCCTCCCAGGCCGTTGCAGGCAGTTTCCCTCCCAGGGCGTGGTGGGCAGAAGCCGGCGAAAAAAACCCCGTAACTGCCAGTGCACCCCCAGCAGCGGCAAAGCTGGGGATCCCTTCCTTCCGCCACCGCCCAAGCGGCGATGGGACTTGCTGCCACAGCCAGGACATGCTTTTGGACCTCCCTGAGTTCTCTCAATAGCTGCCCAGATCTCCCAGTCTAGGGGCGCTCTCTGTACCCCTGCAGGTTCTCCGGCTCAAATTGGCGCAAGATCCGCGTGGCCTCGCGGAGGCGGGTTTCATTCTCTTCCTCCACAATGAGTACGTACTTACCCGCATTGAGGCGGTTGCGGTAGGCCAAGGCATCGCCGGAGCCACTGGTCAGGCCCACCCTGCCCCCCACAAAAAAGCTGCCCATGGCCCCGCCCAGCGCACCCAACAGGCCGCCGATCAGATGGTTGCCCAGGGAGGTATCCAGGCCGCTGAGGAGACTAAACCCCACCCCCGCCAAAAAGCCAAAGGGCACTAGCCAAATGGCCAGGCGCTGCATCTGGCGACGCGCGGCTTGGGCCGGGTCGATTAGCCCAAACTCATCCGCAGTTTTGTAGCCCCGCCCCAGTAGGTGCAATCGCTCCAGGGGGAAACCGGCCTGTTCCAGGGCGCTGTAGGCCGCCTCGGCAGCCAGGCGATCCGGCAGTACCGCAATTAGGTAGCCCATAGGTTAAAGGGTCGGTGCCCGTCATCAGCCAATTCCATTGTCTACAGAGTTTAGGGAGGGATCCCTGTGAGCCTCTACCAGCGCTTCTATGAAGTCGTGCGGCGGATCCCGCCGGGGCGTGTAGCTACCTATGGGCAGGTGGCGCGGCTTGCCGGCTGTCCTGGCTATGCCCGACAGGTGGGCTATGCCCTGTTTCGCCTGCAAGGTCAAGAGACCGACATCCCCTGGCATCGGGTAATCAACGCCCAAGGGCGCATTTCCTACTCCCCCTTTCGCCTTGGCTACGACGACTTGCAAAAAGTCCTACTCCAAGCTGAAGGGATCCCCTTTGACGCCGAAGGTCGGGTGGATCTGCAGCAGTTTGGCTGGGATCCCCGGGAAGCTTAACCTGCGCTTGACCTAACCTTAAACAGGTCATAGCGAAATCTCCTGTCCAGCCTTGGTAACGTGAATGCGGATGCGTCTTGAGTGGTCATGAAACCAGCTGGTCGTGCTCGAGGGGCTGCCCCTGCTGAGGGAGGGCTTCCAGCTTGGCTGAACGCTCTGGCCAAGTTCCTGCGGGTTGGGCTGTGCTGCTTGCTGCTGAGCCTGGCCAGCGCCTGCGGTACCACCGACAGCAGCTCAGTTCCTCCAGCCGGCGGCGGGGCAGGGTTTATCGCCTCAGATCCCAACGTTAGGCTCTCCTCTCAGCCGCCCACCTTTACCCTGCAGATCTTGCACGCTAGCGATCTCGAGGCTTCGGTTGCCGCGGTTCAGGATGCGCCTCGCTTCTCCGCGGTGATCAATGCGCTGCGGCCTCAGTTTCCCAACACGGTGGTGCTCTCCAGCGGCGACAACTACATTCCCAGCCCCTTCTACAACGCCAGCGCGGATCCCTCGCTGCGGGGCCGGTATGACCGCACCCCTGGCAAAGCCGACATGGAAATCCTCAACGCTATCGGTTTCGAGGCGGCTGCCTTTGGCAACCACGAGTTTGACCAAGGCACGCGCCAAATTCGCGACTTGATCCGACCCGACACCAGCCGCGGCTACGCAGGTGCCCGCTTTCCCTATTTGAGCGCCAACCTCAGCTTCAGCGGCACTGGTGAGTTGGCCAGCTCTGACTTTGCTGGCGATGGCCAAGAGGCCAGCTCCATCCGCGGCAAGATCGTCAAGACAGCAGTGATTACCGTGGGAGGAGAGCGAATCGGCCTGGTGGGAGCCACGACCACGCGCCTAGCTGCTATTTCTAGCCCCGGCCCTGAGGTGAGGGTGGAAGGCAGGGTGGACGACACCGACCAGGTCAATGCTGCCCTCATCCAAAACTTCGTTAACCAACTCACTGCGCAGGGCATCAATAAGATCATCCTCCTAGCCCACCTGCAGCAACTCCAGAATGAGGTGACCCTGGCCACCCAGCTGCGGGATGTCGATGTCATCATTGCGGGTGGCTCCCACCGCGTCCTTGCCAAGCCCACTGACCGCCTGCGCCCCGAGGATGTGCGCACGGGCGACTACCCCATTTTGCGCACCTCGGCTAGCGGTCAGCCGGTGGCAGTGGTGAACACCGGCGCCAACTACCGTTACGTGGGCCGCTTGGTGGTTAGCTTCGACGCCAACGGGGTGATTGCCCGCATCGATCCGGTGAGCGGCGCCTACGCCACCGATGACCAAGGGGTGGCAGCCGTGCGCGGCACTCCCAATCCCGAGGTGGTGCGGATTGCCAACGAAATCGGCAGCATCATCCGCGCCAAGGATGGCCGTACCTTTGGCTCTACCACCCAATTCCTCAACGGCCTGCGGGCCGAGGTGCGCACTGAGGAAACCAACTTGGGCAACCTCACGGCTGATGCCAACTTGGCCTACGCCAGAACTGTTGACCCCACCACCGTCATCTCCCTCAAAAACGGCGGCGGCATTCGCGCTCCCATTGGGGCTACCACCGGCGGCGGCGGCGAGCCAGTACGGCGGATCCCTCCGGTGGCCAACCCTGAGGCTGGCAAGCAGGCGGGCCAAATTTCGCAATTGGATATTGAAACTGCTCTTGCTTTCAACAACGGTCTGTCCTTGGTGACTGTCACCGCCGAGGAGCTCAAGCAGATAGTAGAACATGGGGTGGCCCAAACCCAGCCAGGAGCTACACCGGGCCGCTTCCCGCAGGTTGGCGGCTTTGCCTTCAGCTTCGATCCCTCGCGGCCACCGGGATCCCGCGTCATCTCCCTGCGGGTGGATACGCCCAGGGGCCCGGATGTGGTGGTGCGCAACGGCCAGTTGCAGGGAGATCCCCGCCGTAGCTTCCGCATGGTGACGCTGGACTTCTTGGCCAACGGTGGGGATGACTATCCCTTCCCGCGCCTGTCCAACCCCAACCGGGTGAACTTGGCCCCCGGCTCCGGCCTCACCTTCGATACCCCTGGCAGCGAGCAGGACGCTCTGGCTCGGTACTTGCGGCAGATCGGCGTGTTTACTCAAGCCGACACCCCGGCTGCCCAGGATACCCGCATCCAGAACCTCTCGGTGCGCCAGGATACGGTGCTGCAGGGTTTGTAGTCGGAGCCGGTTCAGGCACGCTGCCCCTTCCCTAGGTGGGGAGGGGGTTAGCATTGGATTGGAATTACACTACTATCGAGCAAAACCCACCTTCCCTCCTCTCGCCCTCATGACCCTGGAAACGTTTTTTACTCAGCTCAACGACAACGGCTTGACGATTGCCCTCTTGCTCTTTGCTGCCCCCTGGTTGGTTTGGGTTCTCTGCCACTGGATCCCTGGGCAGTGGGAAGAGCCGTTTCTGCTCAGCCTAAACCTCGGCTTGGCAGCGGTAAGCCTTGTCTTCTGGGCGGGTTACTTGGCCTACGCCACCAACACAGCCGGCTGGGAAGCGGTGGTGAAGCAGGCGAATATGTTCCTGTTGCTGGTTCCTCCTTACTATTTCCTCGCCTCCATCTGGGTGGCCCGCCAGCGCATGCCCCTCTCGCGGGTGCCAGCTTTTCGCACGCTGCAAGGGATCGGCATTTTAGCGGCAGCCTATCTGATTTTTTCTTGGCTCAGCCGCCGGGTTTATGTTGTCTTCTTTTCCTACCTACCCTTCTCGACTTTCCTGTGGATCCTGGCGGGGCTGTTGGGGGTAGCCTACATTGGCTATCGCCTCCTCCTCGGGGATCCACCCCGGTACCCGCCCGAAAGCTGAGGGGACTAAGATATCGAGGAAGACCTTTGGCAGCTGGGCAATGGTAACCGTCCCTCTGATCTCAGCCCTGAACATCGACTACCGGCCTTTGCAGGAGTTGTTGTCGGCGGGAGCCTGGCGGGAGGCGGATCGCCTAAGTCTGCAACTATTGTGTCGCGCAGCAGGAGAGGGGGCAGTGCGGCGGGGCTGGCTGTATTTTTCCGAGGTGAGCCGGATCCCGGCAGAGGATCTGCGCACCATCGATCGCCTCTGGCGGGCAGCTTCCGGAGATCGCTTTGGCTACTCGGTGCAGCGGCAGCTATGGCTGGGGGTAAATCGCAATTGGGAGCGCTTTTGGTCGCTCATTGGCTGGAAGCAAGGCTACCACTGGACCCGCTACCCTGACGAGTTTACCTGGGATCTGTCTGCGCCCAAGGGCCACCTGCCCCTTTCCAACCAACTGCGGGGGGTGCGGGTGTTGGAGGAGTTACTCACCCACAGGGCTTGGGAAGAATCTTAAGTTGGATTGGCCTGTGACCGAGCACCTACAACTAGCCCAATTTCCTAATTTACCTGTCGACCTAGCCCAGGCCTGTGAGCAGGCCATCCAGGCCACACAGCTGGCCATACAAGCAGGGTATCGCCGCCTGCTCATCGAGATCCTCGCTCCGGAGATTAAGCCAGAAGTCTTGGCTCGTCCGTTCTTGCAGTTGCTCCAGCCACCGGCCTTGGTGTTGTTTAGTGATGCCGGCGGAGCAGCGCTGGCCCAGCGGGAGTGGGGATCCCTGCCCGAAGGGGTGGAACTGCAGAGCCTGACGGCCCGTACCCAGCCCACCCCAGACCAGAGCCTTCTCTTCGTCATGCCCGCCGTCTACAACTTGGATCAGGTGGAGCGGGTTTGCCAGGCGGTCAGCAGCAGGGATCCCAAGCCCGTTGTTCTCCTCAACCCGCAGCTCCAGGATGCGGCCACGGTAGGAGTAGGGTTAGCCGGTCGGCGGCTGCGCCAACGCTTCCTGAGTACCTTTGAGACCAGCTACTACCTGCGCTCGCTGGCGGAAGGGGCGCTGTTTCGCGCCTATCCGGATCCCTGGAGCGTGTGGCAGCAGGAGGAGTCCGGCCTCTACAGCGTCCTCCAGACCTTTAGAGCCCGGCCCAGTGGCGAAGAAGTGGCCGAGCTGTTCCAGGCTCGCCGAAAAGGAGTTCCCTGGTGGAGCTGGCGGCGCTGGTTGGGATTCCTCTGAAAGCCGTTTGCGGCCCCGACTAGACCTCTGCTGGTTCTAGCCGACCGTAAGCCCCTTGCTGGTTTGGCCACCGACTTAGCCACAGCTTGTGGGGGAGCCACGCTCCCCAAAGTAGCCTCGCCATGGCTCCTGCCTAAAGCAGATGGGGATTGCCCCCTTTGCAAGCCCAACTTTGCCAGGAGCGAAGTTAAGATTAAGTTAGGCTCCTGAGGTTTTTATCTCTCCGGCCAAAGCGGCGACCTGGGAACAACGATGCCTCTTGACAACCTGCGCGGACTCTATCAACAAGTTATTCTCGAGCGCTACAAAAAGCCTCGCAACTTTGGCAGGGTAAATCCAGTTCATCGCCACCAACGCGGCCACAACCCCTCCTGTGGCGACACTATTGACCTCACTTTGCAACTGGATCCCAACCAGGAGCGGATCGTCGATATCAAATTCGAGGGAGAAGGTTGTGCTATTGCTCTGGCTTCCGCCGATTTGATGGCTGATGCCGTGCGGGGGCGTACCATCCCCGAAGCTCTACAGTTGGTGGAGCGCTTCCAGGCCATGATGCGCGGCGGCGAAGAGTTCCCTCAGGAGTATCGCTCCCTCAATGCCATGAAGGGAGTCGCCCAGTTCCCAGTGCGCATCAAGTGTGCCAACCTGGCTTGGCATGCTCTCAAACATGCGCTGCAATCCCCTGCAACCGATGACTCTGTAGAGGAGCCAGGTTTTGTTAGCAACGAAAGCATTGACTGAATCCTCATGGCTCAAACCGATAAATCTTAACTTGCAGTGAGACCTTAGCTGCCCCAAGAGCACAGAAGGAGGCAACTAGAACTGCTCAAAGTTGAAGGCAAGGCTGCTCGGCTCGGAGAAAGAGCCGAAACCTTGACTGGATAAAATGTAGAGGAAACAGGCTGGCTAGCGCGGAAGGGCTGTGAGCCTCTATCTAACAGGAGATTTTGCGATGAGAGCCATTCTAGTAGCAGCCGCAATTGGTTTAACCGGGATCCCTGGGCTAGTCTCTTTGCCGGTGAAGGCGCAGGCCCTTTTCGAGTTGGGGACCTACCGCCTTGATCAGGGGACCATTATCCCTGTCGGCAGCCTCAGCAGCGAAGGACCGCAGTACTTTTATCCAGACACCATCTATCCTCTGGAGGTGGCTGTTACTCAGAACATTTTCGACAGCCAGGGGCGTTTGGTCATCCCAGCCGGCAGTCGCGTTTTCGGACAAATGGAGCCAGCCCCCGGTGGATCCCGCTTTGTGGCCACCTCCATTGTCCTTGGCGGTCGCACCTATAGCCTGCGGGCTTCTTCCAGCGTCCTTCCCGACGAGAAGGATCCCCGGCAGTACACACCTAGGGCCATTGCCGAAGATGCGGCTATCGGGGCAGCCGCTGGCGTGTTGCTGGGGGCCCTCACAGGCAACCTCTCGCCAGGTAACGTTCTGGGGGGCGCGGTAGCTGGAGTAGTGGTGGGGAATGTTACCGCTCCCCAGGTAGTGGTGCTGCGTCCTGGTCAGTCTTTTTATTTGACCTTAGAAGCTCCGCTGGCTTTGTAGGATTGGTGGACGTTGCTTCATCTAGCCAGCTAGGGGATCCCTCTAGCCCAGTGGTAGGGGGAAGCTAAAGGCAGCGCAAGCCCCGGCATTTACGCCCAGCGCTCTGCCCCAATGGAGGAACCTCAGACTATGGCAGTAGAACCCAAGTCCACCCCTGCCCTGCACGTTACTGAGCACATCTTTACCGCTGGCGGAGAGCCCTTCCCCTACAAGGCCTTGGCTGGCTGGCAAAGGCTCTTCCGCCGAGAAAAGCCCGTAGCAGAGATCTTCCACGTCGCCTACTTGCAGCAGAACTCTGACCCCCGGCACCGCCCTCTTACCTTTGTTTTCAATGGAGGGCCAGGGGCTGCCTCTGCCTATCTGCACATGGGATCCCTGGGGCCGAAACGCATCCGCTTTGGGCCCAACGGCAGTCTGCCGCCCTCGCCGGTGCAACTGGTGGATAACGCCGAAAGTTGGCTGCCCTTTACCGACCTAGTTTTTGTTGATCCAGTAGGAACCGGCTTTAGCCGCGCCCTCACCGAAGACTCCCAATCCTCCAAAGCGTCCCAGGAAGCGGCGGCAACCTCTGCCCCCAAGCCTGCTCAGCCGCAGGACAAGGAGGAGCCTCCCAAAGAAGCGCCCTTCTGGGATGTGGAGCGGGATCTCCAGTCCTTGGGCGAGTTTATCCAGGGCTTCCTCTCGCGCCACAAACGCTGGCTCTCTCCGATTTTTATCGCCGGTGAGAGCTACGGGGGGTTCCGGGTAGCACGGCTGGCCAAGGAGCTGCAGTCCAAGTTTGGCGTGGGCCTCTCAGGGGCGATTCTCATTTCGCCAGCGCTTGAGTTTGGGTTGCTGGAGGCCAACGACTACAACCTCAGCACCTGGGCCATGCTTTTCCCTTCCTATGTAGCCACGGCGGCCCATCATGGGCGATGTGGCTGGGGGGAGGATTTGCAGATCCTGCTGCCCAAAGCGGAAAACTTTGCCCGGCAACATCTGTTGCCTCTTCTGGCCATGGGGGAGGCGATGCCGGAGGCAGAGCGGCAGGCTATCTACGCCGAGATGGCGGCAGGGATCGGCCTGTCGGCGGAGTATGTGGCCCACAAAGGGGGGCGGATCGACCCGGCTAGCTTTGCCCGCGAGCTGTTGCGCTCCCAGCGGCTGGTGTTGGGGCTTTACGACGCTTCTGTAACTACCGTGGATCCCTTTCCGGATCGACCTACCTTCGAGGGATCCGATCCCACCCTGGATGGGATAGATCGCCTGTTTACTGCTGCCATCAACAGTCACCTGCGGGAGACCTTGCAGGTGGAGACGGAGCTAACTTACCACCTCCTCAACCTGGAGGTGTTCAAGTCGTGGCGCTTTACTCCCAAGGGGGAGCTGAAGCAGGGCTTCATTGGCGCCATGGACGAGCTGCGCAGCAGCATGGCCCTCAACCCCCACATGCAGGTGAGCATCCATCACGGCTTTTACGATTTGGTTACGCCCTACTTTGCCTCCAACCACTTGGTGGATTTGATGAAGTTGGATCCCCGCCTCAAGGCCAACCTCCGCTTGCGCCACTACCGCGGCGGCCACATGTTTTACACCTGGGATCCCTCGCGGGCTGAGTGGTTTGCTGAGATGCGCGAGTTCTACCGCCAGGCCACCGCTAGCCTTTCAAGATAGACCGCTACCCCAGGCTTCCTACTCCCGCAGCCAACGAGTGGTGCCATCTTTTTGATCGATAAGGGTAATCCCCAAGGCCTTTAGCTGCTCTCGAATCCGATCCGCCTCGGCAAAGTTCTTTGCCCTGCGGGCTGCCGTGCGTTGGGCCACCAGCTCCTCAATCTGCGCATCTTCAAGAGGTGGAAGCTTGGCCAGTTCTCCCTTGGCAACGCCTTTCTCAGATCCCTGCGCAGTGGCAGGCTGGGTCCAGCAGAAGCCTAGGGTGGCCAGGATCTCCAGCAGAGCGGCGCCTTTTTGCCTTAGCACCTGCGGCTCCAGGTGGGTGCAGCCCTCGTGGGTCAACAGGTTGTGCTCGCGGATAAGTTCCTTGGCCAGTTCAAAAGCAAGAGCCAGTGCCCCAGGGGTGCCAAAGTCATCGTCCATGGCCTCCTGGAAGGCTTGCATGGCCTCGGCAGCAGGGGAGGCCGTCTCCCCTTGGCAGAACTGCTGGGCGCAGTGGATCCCTTTCTCGAGGGTTTCCCAGCCGCGGCTAGCCGCCTGCATTCCAGCCTCGGTGAGGTCAATCGGGCTGCGGTAGTGGGTCTGCAACAAGAACAGCCGCAGGGCCATGGGGTGGTAGAGGGCAAGGGCCTGGCGCAGGGTGGTAAAGTTGCCCAACGATTTGGACATCTTCTCGCCGTTGACCTTGACAAAGCCGTTGTGCAGCCAGTACTTGGCTAGCGGCTTGCCAGTAATCGGCTCCGATTGGGCCAGCTCGTTCTCGTGGTGGGGAAAGATGAGGTCTGCACCGCCAGCGTGGATGTCGATGTGATCCCCCAGGTTTTCCCGCACCATGGCAGAGCATTCGATGTGCCACCCTGGCCGCCCCCAGCCCCAAGGGGACTCAAACCCCGGCTCCGAGGGGGGAGCCGCTTTCCAAAGGGCAAAATCGAAGGGATCCCGTTTGCCGGCTCCTTCCTCTCCTACCCGGCCACTGGCCCCTGCCTCCAGCTCCTCCAGCTTGCAACCGGAGAGCTGACCGTAAGCCGGGAATTTACGGACGGCGTAGTAGACGTCATAGCCTGAGATTCTCTCCTGGCAAGCCCGCACTCGATAGGCAAAGCCCTTGAGCTCCAGGGACTGGATTAGCTCAAAGATTGCCGGCAGGGAGCGAGTTACCCGGGGGTAGAGATCGGCCCGCTTGATGTTGAGGCGATCCATGTCCTGGAAATACTCGGCGATGAAGCGTTCTGCCACCGCCTGCATCGACTCGCCCCGCTCCAGCGCCCGCTTGAGGATCTTGTCGTCCACATCGGTAAAGTTCTGCACATACTTGACCCGGTAACCGCGCCACTCTAGGTAGCGGCGCACTGTATCCCACACCACATAGGTGCGCGCATGGCCCAGGTGGCAGAGGTCGTAAACCGTAACGCCGCAGACATACATCCGCACCAAAGGCTTCTCCCCAGGGGGCGTTTCCGCGGCAGACAGGGGCTGAAATACTTCTTTGCGCCGGGCCAAGGTGTTATAGACAACCAAAGCCATGGAAAGTCCCAGTTTGTAGTTGTAGTTTCAGATACAGCAAAGTGGGCTCTGTTTCCAAGAAGCGCTTTCCTCCTCCCTTGGATGAGGCTAGGCAAAATCGCAAGGGGTAGAAGGCTGGAATCATTGCAGGACAAGCATCTTAGCGGAGATTACCTGCGAAGACTTGTCTAGATTTACTAACTACGGTAACCTAACCTGAGTACAAAGCTTCGTTACATTGGCTTGAGCCTTGCCGCTTGCAAAGGCAGCTCATTGCCAGGGGCCTATTGCCTTGTTTTTGGCTTCTTCTCTTGCACTCTAGCCGTTGGTGTGAGGATGCCTCCAAAATCGACGCTCTCAAATTCCCAGAGGGAGGAGCTAGACATCCCGAGGGCTTTCTCTCCAGCCGAGGATTGGTTAGAGACCCCGCCAGCTCCGGATCCCTCTGGGGAAGGAGGCAGGGTGCTCTCCGCTCTATCCAGGCAGTGGTGGCCTGGGCTAGCCCTTTCTCTCAGCTTAGCTGGCCTGGTGTGGCTCCTGAAGCTGGAGGCGGATCCCGAGGCAGAGGCCTGGCAAGAGTCGCTGCCAAGTTCCTCTCAGGAACCAGCCTCTCCAGAGACAGGGGCTCCCTCGCGAGGGTATCCAGCCTGGGCCACCAGTCTTCTGCTGATGTTGGGCTTGGCAGGGGCTGCTAGTCTGCAGCAACGCCAGCTTTCTCGTCACCCTTGGGGAGCGAAGCTGGCCGAGCCGATCTCACCCTCCGTGTATACCCTGTCTAGTGCCCTGCAGCAGAACTACGAGCTGAAAAAAGCCCAACTGCGGCAAGCCTTCGAGGCCGGCCAGATCCCAACGGGGGAAGGGCCTAGAGGCATTCTCGAGCATGAGGTGCAACCGGGAGAAACCCTCTGGCGCTTGAGCCAGATGTACCAGCTCGATGCTGCCGCCATTACGGTCTCCAATCGCATTCAAGCGAGTACACCGCTGCAGCCAGGGCAAAAGTTGCTCATCCCCAGCCAGCCGGGGTTGATCTACACCGTCAAGCAGGGAGACACCTTGGAAGACATTGCCAAGCGCTATGGGGTTCCGCAGCAGCGGATCATCGAGGCTACTCCCCTAGATCGGCCGGAGTATCTGCGCATTGGTCAACGGCTGCTCATCCCTGGCGATGTGGGCGAGCTGATCCGGCGCGAGAAGGAGATGATCGCTGCTCAGAAGGCCCGCGAAGAGAAAGCCCAGCGCCAAGCTGCAGAACAGGCTCGACTCCAGGCCGAGGAGCGACGCCGTGCCCAGCAGGGGCAATCCCTGACCCACACGGTGGAAGCTGGTGACACCATCGAGCGGATTGCTGCTCGCTATGGGGTAACCCAGCGGTCGATCATCCAGGCCAACAACCTGCACAATCCCCATTGGCTGCGCATCGGCCAACGCCTGATGATTCCGGCCCCTGGCAGGCAGCTCCCCCTCCCGACTCCCGCGCGCCAAGCCTGGCGACAGTCCCAAGCTCGGCCAGCGCTGGCAGCTCCGCCTCCCGTGGCCCGCAGCAGGAGCTTTATCTGGCCAGTCCCAGGGCAGGTCACCTCTGGCTTTGGCTACCGTCGCGGTCGCTTCCACTCGGGGATCGATATTGCCGGCCCGCTAGGAACCCCGGTTGTGGCCGTTCAGGAGGGGGTTGTGATCTTTGCCGGCAATGCCGGCGATGGCTATGGCAATTACGTGGATATTCGCCATCCCAACGGGATCGTTACCCGCTACGCCCACGGTCACCAGATCTACGTGTCCAAGGGCCAGTACGTGCAGCAGGGCCAGGTGATCATGAGCCGGGGCAACACGGGCCACAGCACAGGGCCTCACCTGCACTTTGAAGTCCGCCCTGGGGGGGGCGCGCCTGTGGATCCCTTGCTTTACCTACCCTGATCCCAGCGGGGCTAGCTGAGAACAACCACTCCGGGTATAAATTGCTAGCCTAAAAGAGCAAGCTCCCAACCTCTAAGAACAGGCCGATGCAGTGGGCAAACGCACTCTCCCAGCTTCCTTCCCTGGAAGCGGCTCTGCAGCAGGTGGTGGAGGAAGCCAAGGCTAAACTTCAGGCAGCTCAGCTCAAGAGTGCCTTGACCCGGCAAGTGCAGGTGGTAGGATCCGGCAGCTTGCCAGGATTGCTCACGGGCTACCTTCCCCCCCAGCCGCTGCGGCCCAACTTAGGGATCCTGTTTGTGTCAGCAGCCTTTGCCAGCGAGTACCTTCGCGTGCTGCCCTTATTGTCTGACTTGCTCGAGGTGGACGTTTTAGTTGGCTGCTCGGGTAGCGGCATTGTTGGCGGCGGTCAGGAAATTGAAGAAGGGCCGGCGGTGTCGCTCTCTTTGGCGGTGCTGCCGGATGTGGCGTTGCACCCCTTTCATCTGCGCGGGGATCAACTGCCAGACTTGGATGCCCCGCCTTCAGCCTGGATTGAGCAGGTAGGAGTTGCGCCCCAGGCCCAGCCCCATTTCTTGCTCTTAGCCGATGGATTTTCCTCCCGCATCTCCGAGCTGGTGCAGGGTTTGGATTTTGCCTATCCCGGAGCTGTCAAGGTGGGGGGATTGGCCAGTGGTGGCCGCGGTCCTCGGGGCAATGCTTTGTTTTTGCTGGATGCACGTACCTCCACCCCCCGGCGGGAGCTGTATCGAGAAGGAACAGTGGGGCTAGCTCTCTCCGGCAACGTGGTACTGGATGCAGTGGTAGCCCAGGGGTGCCGTCCCATTGGGGATCCCTTGCGCGTTACCGAAGCAGAGGGCAACGTCATCCTCAGCTTGGAGGGGCGACCTCCCCTAGTGGTTCTGCAGGATTTGGTGGAACGGCTGAGCCCAGCGGATCGCCAGTTGGCTCGCCACGCTCTCTTCATTGGCCTGCTGATGGATGAGTTTAAGTTGGATCCGACGCCGGGGGATTTTCTCATTCGCGTGATTCTCGGCGTGGATCCGCGGGTGGGAGCCATAGCCATTGGGGATCGGGTGCGCTCCGGCCAGACCGTGCAGTTTCATCTGCGAGATGCCCAGACCTCGGCAGAGGACTTGCGGTCGGCTCTCAGGCGCTATTGCCTTGAGCGCAACTTGGGGCAAGACTCTGCCCTAAGCCCGCAGCCCTGGGGGGCGCTGATGTTCGCCTGTTTGGGGCGAGGCAAGGGGCTGTATGGCGTCCCCAACTTTGACTCGCAGCAGTTTCGAGAAATCCTGGGAGAAGTGCCGCTAGGAGGCTTTTTTTGCAATGGGGAGATTGGCCCCGTAGGGGGATCCACCTTCTTACACGGCTACACCTCCTGCTTCGGCATTTTCCGGCCCGCCCGCTAGCTTGTCTCCAGGTGCCCACCAACCGGAGGCCAGAGGCAGCATTCTATTGGGTTGAAAAGCTCTGGCCTCTAGCCGTGCTTGCCGGCTGCAATGGCCGTAGAATGCCAGTAAACTTTGAGTTGTAAAGCTTCGATTCTTTGTTAGCGACTTTAACAAAACGTTTTATCCGCAGTTCGGGCTGCAATCCTCTATGGCTCGCATACTCATCATTGAGGACGATCCTTCAGTCCTAGATATTCTGCGTATCAATCTGGAGTTGGCGGGCTACGAAGTTGTCACGGCTACGGATGGGGTTCGGGGTCAGGCGCTGGCTTTGCAAACTCTCCCCGATCTCATCATTCTCGACCTGATGCTACCCCAAGTAGATGGACTGACAGTTTGCCAACGGCTGCGGCGGGAGGAGCGCACCAGCGATATTCCCATTTTGATGCTGACTGCCCTTGGCCAGACCCGGGACAAGATCGAGGGCTTCAACGCCGGTGCCGACGACTACCTGACCAAGCCCTTTGAGGTACAGGAGCTGCTGGTGCGGGTACGGGCTCTGTTGCGCCGCGCCGACCGGATCCCGCAAACGGCCAAGCACGGCGAGATCCTCACCTATGGCCCCCTGACGTTGGTGCCGGAGCGGTTTGAGGCGGTGTGGTTTGGCAAAACCGTTAAGCTCACCCACCTCGAATTTGACCTGCTCCACTGCCTCTTGCAGCGCCACGGCCAGACAGTCTCCCCCAGCGAAATCCTCAAGGAGGTATGGGGCTACGATCCCGACGATGACATTGAAACCATCCGTGTCCATATCCGCCACCTGCGCACCAAGCTGGAGCCGGATCCCCGCCACCCCCAGTACATCAAAACTGTCTATGGCGCAGGCTATTGCCTGGAGTTGCCCAACATCGCCGAGCCCCTTCCGCCCCAGCCGGAGCTGGCAAAAGACTCCCCCTCCACGTGAAAACCCCCTGCAGGAGCAGAGGGTAGGCAAGCGCTGCTTGACCCGCCAATGAAAATCATTAGCTTACTCACGGATTTTGGTCTTCAGGATCCCTACGTGGGCATTCTCAAGGGGGTGATTTGGGGGATTGCACCCCAGGTGCAGTTTATCGACCTCAGCCACGAAATCCCGCCCCAGGACGTGGCAGCAGCCCGTTTTGCCCTGATGACGGCTTACCCCTATCTGCCTCCAGGCAGCATTCACCTGGCAGTCGTGGATCCGGGGGTGGGAACTCGGCGGCGGGCAGTGGCCATCCAAACCCAAACTGGCTACCTGGTGGGCCCCGACAATGGCCTTTTTAGCGGTATTTTGGAGCAATCTCCGCCTCTAGCTGCTGTGGAACTCACCCGGTCTCAGTACTGGCGCACTCCCTCTCCCAGCCGCACCTTTCACGGGCGGGACATTTTTGCCCCTGTGGCTGCCCATCTGGCCAACGGGATCCCCTTGGCAGAGCTGGGGGATCCCCTAGACGTGGCCGAGCTGGTTCGCTGGAGCTGGCCGCCACCGCAGCTGGAGGACAACGGCTGCCGGGGAGTCATCCAGGCTATCGACCACTTTGGCAATGGCATCACCAACCTACCGGGTCAGTGGGTGGAGGGACGGCACTGGAGAGCCTGGATCAAAGGCGTTGCCATTCGTTCTGCAGCCACCTTTGCCGAGGGAAGCGAAGGCGAGCTACTGGCTTTGGTGGGCAGCGCCGGCTGGGTGGAGATTGTGCAAAACCAAGGCAACGCCAGCCGCAGCGTCGACTTCAAGGTAGGGGAGGAAGTGCGCTTGGAGTGGCTTGGCTAGCTTCCTCGCCGCCAACTTCCTGGGAGAGGGAAGGCCCGGAGGTTGGCTTTCGACCGTCCCGGCCTCTGGCGCAGTTACCCCTCCTTAACAACCTGAGCGGCTTCGGCCTTGGGCAGGGTATGGCCAAGTGCTGAGCGGTGGCCTCAAGGTGGAAGCGCTCCGGATTAGCTCCCGGCACCCACCCTTGAACAGTGTAGGCTTCGCCGCTTTCCAAGACCTGCAGTGGCGTGGGGAGAACGCCTCCCTGCGTCAGCCAAACAATCGCTTGGATCCCGCTTCTTTAGAAAGAGAAGTCGGAAAAGGTGCTGCCCTCAAGTGGGATCCAGATCCACTTCCATCCTCCAAGACCGCCGTTTTAGGGATCCCCTTACCTCCCTGACTGTAAAATCTGCCGCAAGCGCTCTAAGGCCCGTTGGTTCTCCTCAGAACTACCCACTGTCAGGCGTAGCCCGCCGCCGCTACAGCGCACACAGGTTCCTAGCTCCTGCCAGGCCCGCTGCAACTCTTGGGGATCCCAGCCGGCTACCCGAAAGTAGAGAAAGTTGGCTTGGCTAGGCCACACCCGCACCCCCGGTAGCTCTTGCAAAGCATGGTAAAGGGCTTCCCGCTCCTGACGAATGAGGGCCACATCGGCCAAAAGCTCGTCGGCATGCTCTAAGGCAAGCTGGGCGGCCCACTGGGAAATGGCCGAGAGGTTGTAGGGTAGGCGGATGGCCTCTAGCACCTGGATGAGCTGAGGATGGCCAATGGCATAGCCCACTCGGTGGGCTGCCAGGCGAAAGGCTTTGGAGAAGGTGCGTAGGATAACCCAGTTGGGGTGCTCTACCAGCTTGGGCAGGGCCGTGTGCTGGCTGAACTCGAAATAGGCTTCATCTAGGATGACCAGGACTTCCTCCGGCAGCCCCTCCACCCACTCCCACTCAGCTGCCGTTAGACCATTGCCGGTGGGGGAATTGGGATCCACCAAACACACCACCCGCACCTGCTGCCCTGTCATAGCCTCTTGGCACTGCTTTAGATCTAGGGCAAAGGTCTCGGGGTGGCGGGGCACGCGCACCACCGGGATCCCCAGGCTCTCCGCCAGGATGGCGTACATGGAGAAGGTGGGCTCTGGCACCAAAATGCCGCCCCTGTCGCCCAGGCAGGTGGCAATCAAGAGGGATCGGATGAGCTCGTCGGAGCCGTTGCCCACGCTAATCTGCTCAGGAGCCGCCCCTGCATAGGCTGCAATGGCCTGCTTGAGGCGCCAGTGCTGGGCATCGGGATAGCGGTTGCTTAGTATCTTCTCTTCCCAGAGGAGGGAGAGTTTCTGCTTAAAGCCCGCTGGCCAATCCCAAGGAAACTCGTTGGCATCCAGCTTGTCGGCCGTCAAGGGCGGCACGGCATTGTAGGGCTGCAGCTGGAGCAAATCTGGGCGCAGATACCGCAAGGCACATCTCCCTGACGGGGCAGGGTACCTATGATAGCAGGGCTGACCTCCTTGCCAAAGTAGGCTAGAGTGTTCCCAATGAGTACGGGGCTGACGGGGCTCGAACCCGCAACTTCCGCCGTGACAGGGCGGTGCTCTAACCAATTGAACTACAGCCCCAGGAGCTGCGAATACTCATTCTGAACCTAAGTAAGGGTGGTTGTCAATCATGGTACCTAGTCTGGCGGCCCAGGCCGCAACCCTGGTGGAGGAAGCCCCGCAGAACGGGATCCCGGCCGCAGCGATGCAGCAGGTAACGGCGGTGCTTACCCAGGTGGCCCAGCATCTGGATCACCTGCAGTACACCATCCTGCGCTACCCCGATGGCGGTTGGATAACGGCACGAGTGGAGGAAAACTCTCCAGGAAGGGAGCCCATCAGCCATCTTTGGATCCCAGCTTTTGGCCATCTGGAAGATGCCCAGGCGACGCTGGCAGAGCTGCGGGAGCAGGCACCGGAGCTGGAGGCGGCCTCTTTCAAGGTTTTGGAGCTGTTGTTCCTGTCCCTGGGGTTTTCCCACGCCGAGGGCATTGTCTTTTATGACCAAGCGGGGGATCGGCGGCAAGGGAAAGCCGTCAATTGCCGGCTTTTAGCAGAACAGATCAACCAGGCCCTGCGCCAAGTCATTCCTCCCCCTCTTGCCTGAGGCAGAACGTCAGTTCAAGATGGCTCCCTGGCGGCGGGCAAACTTACGCAACTTCTCATCCATCTGGGCTCCCCGCAGGTCAGCTTTGGAGAAGTTGGTGAAGCGCTTGCCCCTTTCCTCGGACTGATGCAGCAGCGAGGCCCTGCTGCCTACAGACCAGAGCACGGAGCTAGCCACCGCCACCGCGATCCCGGCTGCTCCCAAGGCGTAAGCCACGTTGCGCGTGGTGAGATGGACAAGCAAAAACCCCAGGCCCGCCGATCCCAGAAGTCCTCCCAGGCCTGCTAGGATTCCGCCCAGGGTCTTGGCCGAGCCCAGAAGCCGGCTCAAAAAGCGCAGCCAGCGGGGCTGAGGGGTGTTGAAGCGAACCCCCCGCAGATCGGCTCCCTGCAGGTTGGCTCCCGAGAAATCGGCCCCCCGCAGATCGGCGCGGCGCAAATCGTAGCCGGCCAAGTTCCGGTTAGCAAAGGACTGGCCCCGCAGATCCGCTCCAGCCAAAGACGGGATCCGCGGAGGGGTAGCCGGCTTCATGCGCCCGCTGCCGGAAATGCGGCTAGTCAGACCCACGTGGGTAGAGCCGGTAGGAATGGATCCTGGAGGCAGTAGGCCCCCTGCTTCGGGCTGAGGGAGTGGCTTAGGCGAAAACCCATCGGTTCGAGGTAGAGGAGGAGAGGTTAAAGGTCGCCTGGCCCAATGGTTTGAGATCAGCGAGGGGCTGGAAGGGGCAGCCAGGGGAGAGTTGGGCAAGAGGATTGGCTGGGGGGTGGAGCCGATTCCTTGTAGAGCCCGCAGCACCTCGGTAGCCGTGGCAAAGCGCTGGCTGATGGCCGGTTGCAGCATACGGCGCAAAATGGCGTCGAACTCAGGGCTGAGCTGCAGGCGATCCGACCAATCCCACTGGCCTGTGTTGTGGTTGTAGAACTTGGCCGGCGACTCCAGCGTCATCAAATTGAGGCAGGTAGCAGCCAGCGCGTAGAGATCGCTGGCGGGGCCTACCGCCTGGCCAGCCATCTGCTCCGGCGGAGAAAAGCCCAGGGAGCGGATAGCCGTTCCCTCCTCCGACACCTTGTAGCCCGGCCCGAGCTGCTTCACGGCCCCAAAGTCAATCAGCACCAGGCGGCCATCTTCCTTGCGGCGAATGAGGTTGGCCGGCTTGATATCGCGGTGGACAGTGTTGTGGCTGTGGACATAGCTGAGGATGAGCAGCACCTCCTGCATCACTTGCCGGGCTTGTTCTTCGGAAAAAGGCCCGTTACGCCGCACCTCCTGGGCAAGGGTGATTCCCTCGATAAACTCCTGCACCAAGTAAAACTTGCCGCCTTCCTGGAAGTGGGCATAGAGCGTGGGGATTTGCGAATGCTCCCCCAGGCGCTCCAACACCTCGGCTTCGCGGTTAAACAGCTCCTCCGCCAGCTTGGCCAGTTGGGGCGAATTTTCCACTGGGCGCAACTGCTTGATCACCCGCCAGGGCTTGGAGGGCATGTCCTCATCTCGAGCTAAGAAAGTAGCGCCAAATCCCCCCTGTCCCAAGCGCTTGAAGGCCCGGTAGCGATTGCGCAGCAGCAGCGGCTGTCCACAGGCAGCACAGGTGGAGGCATCCGGCGGATTTTCTGGCTGCGGACAGTTGGGGTTGAGGCAGTAGCAGCTAAGCATACCCCTCCAAACGCTACCGGCTGACGTCTAGTCAACCAAGACGGGGCCAATGGCTAGGCAAGCGCGTCGCTAGAGACACCCCTAGGCTAGACCAAGGAGAGGTGAATTTTACACCTCTAGCTCTAACAGGATGATTCTAGCGTTTGCCCACGCGGGCTCAATCGGAGAAATGCTTAGATTGTGCTGCTTTGACTGGCAGTGTCGACAAAACCCAGACCTCCAGAGTTCGACTGCCCCCGTAGCAAAGAACCTAGAATTATCAATACAGTTACCCTTCGCCTTGGCCATGCCTTCATCTTTCTCTGGGGCCGCCATCCGGCAGGCTTTTCTAGATTTCTATGCCCAGCGGGGCCATCAGGTGTTGCCCAGCGCCTCCTTGGTGCCGGAGGATCCGACAGTGCTGCTAACCATTGCTGGCATGCTGCCCTTCAAGCCCATCTTCCTGGGGCATCAGGATCCGCCCTACCCACGGGTGACAACTGCCCAGAAATGCGTGCGCACCAACGACATCGAGAACGTGGGACGGACAGCCCGCCACCACACCTTTTTTGAGATGCTGGGCAACTTTAGCTTCGGCGACTACTTCAAAAAAGAGGCCATCACCTGGGCCTGGGAACTGGTGACAGGGGTGTTTGGCCTGCCGCCGGAGCGCCTAGTGGTGAGCGTCTTCCGGGAGGATGAGGAGTCCTTTGCCCTCTGGCGCGATGAGATAGGGATCCCGCCCCAACGCATCCAGCGCAGGGGGGAGGAAGACAACTTCTGGGCTGCTGGCCCCACTGGCCCCTGCGGCCCTTGCTCGGAGATCTACTACGACTTCAAGCCGGAGCTGGGGGACGAGCAGATCGACCTAGGGGACGACTCCCGCTTTCTCGAGATCTACAACCTGGTGTTCATGGAGCTCAACCGGGACAGCGAGGGCCACCTCACCCCCTTGGCCAAGCAAAACATTGACACGGGCCTAGGGCTGGAGCGTCTGGCTCAGGTACTCCAGGGAGTCCCCAACAACTATGAGACGGATTTGCTCTTCCCCATTGTGCAGAAGGCGGCCGAGATCGCCCAGGTGGACTACTTCCAGGCCAGCCCCGAGCAGAAAGTCTCCCTCAGGATCATCGGGGATCACGCGCGGGCGGTGATGCACCTAATTGCCGATGGGGTGATCCCCTCCAACGTGGAGCGGGGCTATGTGCTGCGGCGGCTGATCCGGCGGATGGTGCGCCACGGGCGCCTCCTAGGGATTGGCGAGCCCTTTAGCCTGCCGGTGGTGGAGACGGCCATCCAGTTGGCGGAGGCTGCCTATCCTGAGGTGCGGGAGCGGGAGGCGGTGATCAAAGCCGAGCTGCAGCGGGAAGAGGAGCAGTTCCTCAAGACCCTGGAGCGGGGGGAACGGCTGCTGTTTGATTTGTTTGCAGACGTTACAGCCAGTGGCGCGCCAAAGCAGATCTCTGGGGCCGACGCCTTCAAGCTCTTTGACACCTACGGCTTCCCGTTGGAGCTAACCCAAGAAATTGCCCAGGAGCACGGCTTCAGTGTGGATCTGCAGGGCTTTGAGCAGGAGATGGAAAGACAGCGGCAGCGGGCCCGCGCTGCCCACCAAACCCTTGACGTCATGGTCCAGGGATCCCTGGATGAGCTGGCCGAGTTTTTAATCGAGACGGAGTTTCTTGGCTACAGCCAGTCCTCTGCCCGCGGCGTGGTCGAAGCCCTGCTGGTGGAGGGGAAATCCGTGCCCCAAGTGGAGGCGGGGCAAGTGGTGCAGGTGGTTTTGGATCGCACACCTTTTTATGCCGAATCCGGGGGCCAGATTGGGGATCGCGGCTACCTGGCTGGGGATGGAGTATGGGTGCGGGTGGAGGACGTGCAGAAGCGGGGGGATTTGTTTGTCCACTTTGGCCAGGTGGAACGGGGGATCCTGCGGGTGGGGGATCCCGTGCAGGCCCAAATTGACCTGGCCTGTCGGCGGCGCGCCCAGGCCCACCACAGCGCCACTCACCTCCTGCAGGCAGCCCTGAAGAAGGTGGTTGATCCCTCTATTAGCCAAGCCGGATCCCTGGTGGCTTTTGACCGGCTGCGTTTCGACTTTACCCTCTCGCGTCCCCTTACTCCCGAAGAGCTGCAGCAAGTTGAGGATCTGGTCAACACCTGGATTGCCGAGGCCCATCCAGCTCAGGTAGCCATCCTGCCCCTGGCAGAGGCCAAAGCCAGAGGGGCAATCGCCATGTTTGGGGAAAAATACGGCGCCGAGGTGCGGGTGGTCGACTTTCCGGGGGTGTCGATGGAGCTCTGTGGCGGCACCCACGTCAGCAACACCGCCGAGATTGGCCTATTTAAGATCATCTCTGAGACGGGCATAGCTGCCGGGATCCGCCGCATCGAGGCTGTAGCCGGGCCGGCGGTGCTGGAGTACTTGAACGAGCGCGACAGGGTGGTGCGGGAGCTGAGCGCCCAGTTTAAGGCCAAGCCCCAGGAGATCCCAGAGCGGGTTGCTGCTTTGCAGGCGGAGCTAAAGGCCGCCCAGAAGGCCCTTGAGGAGGCCCGCAGCCAGCTGGCCTTGCTCCAGGCAGAGCAGCTCTTGCCCCAGGCTGTAGCCGTGGGCCCTCTGCAGATCTTGGTGGCGGAACTGGGAGCCACTCCCCCAGAGGCGCTAAAAACCGCTGCCGAACACCTACTCCACAAGCTGGGGGAAGGGGCAGTGGTGTTGGGATCGGTGCCCGAAGCGGGCAAGGTGAGCTTTGTAGCGGCTTTTAGCCCGGCTGTCCAGAAACTTGGCCTGAAGGCGGGCTCCTTTATCGGCGAGATTGCCAAGCTCACCGGCGGCGGTGGCGGGGGGCGGCCCAACCTAGCTCAGGCTGGTGGCAAACAGCCGGAGAAACTGGCGCAAGCTCTCCAAGCGGCTCAAGAGCGGCTGCAGGCAGAGCTGTCTTCAAGCTTGGGCAGTTAGGAGCTGCCGCCCTGCCATAATGAAAGCCGGGAATTTTCCGCGCCAGCCATGTCCACTGCCATCGATCTCAGCCAAAAGCGCATCTTGCTGACCGGAGGGAGTGGCTTTTTGGGCAAACATGTCCTGCAACAGTTGTACCTCCTGGGCGTCAAGCCGGAGCAGGTGCGAATCCCACGCTCCCGCACCCAGGATCTACGCCGCTGGGAAGTTTGCCAAGAGGTGGTGCAGGGACAGGATATCGTCATCCACCTGGCGGCCCACGTGGGGGGCATCGGCCTCAACCAGGCCAAGCCAGCAGAACTCTTCTA
Organism: Synechococcus sp. W70.1; assembly: GCF_047461515.1. Taxonomy (NCBI): domain Bacteria; kingdom Bacillati; phylum Cyanobacteriota; class Cyanophyceae; order Synechococcales; family Synechococcaceae; genus Synechococcus; species Synechococcus sp. W70.1. The sequence goes on along the minus strand of NZ_JANSHH010000010.1, from coordinate 11,628 downwards.
CGACAACCTGATCATGGGATCCCAGCTTATCCATGCTGCCTACCTGGCGGGCGTGGAGAAGTTTGTCTGCGTGGGCACCATCTGTGCCTACCCCAAGTTCACTCCTGTCCCCTTCAAAGAAGAGGATCTCTGGAACGGCTACCCGGAGGAGACCAACGCCCCCTACGGCATTGCCAAGAAAGCCCTGCTGGTGCAACTGCAGGCCTACCGGCAGCAGTACGGCTTCAACGGCATCTACCTCCTGCCGGTCAACCTCTACGGCCCCATGGACAACTTCGATCCCGAAACTTCCCACGTCATCCCCGCTTTAATCCGCAAGGTGCATGAAGCCCAGCAGCGGGGCCAGAACTACGTGGAGGTGTGGGGAGATGGCAGCCCCACGCGCGAGTTTTTCTACGCCGAAGACGCAGCTCGGGGGATCCTTCTAGCCACCCAGCTCTACAACAGCCCCGAGCCCCTGAATTTGGGCACCGGCGAAGAGATCTCCATTCGGGATCTGATTGCCCTCATCTGCGAGCTGATGGGGTTTCAGGGAGAGATTCGCTGGCGAACTGACAAGCCCAATGGCCAGCCCCGCCGCTGCTTAGATGTCTCCAAGGCCCGCGAGAAGATTGGTTTTGTGGCCAAGGTGGGGTTGCGGGAAGGGCTGCAGCGCACCATCGACTGGTACCGCCGTCACGCCTCCCAGGGAGCAACCTAGGCAATGGGCTGGCTCTCCAGCCGTCCATCCTCCATGTGCAGCACCCGGTCAGCAATGTCAAGGATGCGGTTGTCGTGGGTTACCAGCAGGATGGTGCAACCTTGCTCCCGCGCCAACTTCTCCATCAGGGTCACTACCTCGCGGCCCGACTTGCTATCGAGGGAGGCCGTCGGCTCATCCGCTAGCACCAACTTGGGGTGGCTGACGAGGGCGCGGGCAATCGCCACTCGCTGCTTTTGACCCCCTGAAAGCTGTTCCGGGTAGTAGTGGACGCGATCCCCAAGACCCACCGCTGCCAGCATTGTTTCTGCCCGCCGTTGGCTCTCCTGGGGAGACAGGCCGTTGTGCAGCTCTAGGGCCATGCGCACATTCTGGGCTGACGTCAGGGATCGCAGCAGGTTGTGAGCCTGGAAAATATAGCCAATTTTGCGGCGAACCTGGACAAGGGTGCTGGGCTTGGCTCCTCGCAGCTCCTGCCCCAACACCTGCAGGCTGCCCTCTTGCACCGAGCGCAAGGCTCCTAGGAGAGTGAGCAGCGTGGTCTTACCCGAGCCAGAGGGTCCAGTCAACAGCACAATCTCCCCCGGGTGCAGGACAAAGTTGATGTCAAAAAGGACTTGCCGGCGCAGGGATCCCTCACCGAAATAGTGGTTTAGCCCTTCGACTTTGACCACTGGCTCAGCAGTATTTTGAGGGGGGCTAGAGGCAGTTTGATTGAGAAGGGAAGTCAGCATAGGAAGCTCAGAATCTCAAATTACTAACTAAGGAAGCCACCATTCTGGATTCCTGCTTCAGCAGTTAGAAAATGTCGGCAGGATCAGCAGCCCGCAGCCGCCGCACAGCAATGGCTCCTGAGATAAAGCACATACTCACCGTTAGCCCCAGGACCAACATCGCTCGGTTAAAGGTCATGGCAATAGGCAATAGGGTAGCACTGGCCGTCAAATCGTAAAGCAAAACTGCCAAGGCAAAAGCGGGAATGTAGCCCAAAACAGCCAGCAAAAGGGCCTCCTGAAGCACCACCCCCAACAGGTAGGTGTCGGTGTAGCCCATGGCTTTGAGGGTGGCATACTCCGCTAGGTGATCAGATACATCGGTGTAGAGAATCTGATAGACAATCACAATGCCGACGATAAAGCCCATAGCCACCCCCAGGCCGAAAATAAAGCCGATGGCCGTGCCTTCCTCCCAATAGCTCCGCTCCATGTCAATGAACTCTGCCCGCGAGAGTACCCGCACGTCCTCGGGCAGCAGAGCCCGCATCTGCTCCAGCAGCGGCTTGGGATCTACCCCTGGCTGGAGTTGCACCACGCCAATATCCACCAGGCCACGCTCGCGCTGAGGAAAAATCCGCAGGAAATTGAGGTCACTGGTAAGGATGGTGCCATCGGCGCCAAAGGTAGCCCCCATCTCAAACAACCCCCCTACCCGCACCCGGCGGTTGCCCACTTCGGTAACGACTTCTTGTCCGGCCTCAAACCATTGGGCAATTGGACCAAACTCGCTGCGGGAGCGGCGGTCAAAGAGCACTACGTCGGCTTTTTTAATCTCCTCCAGCTCGTCGGGGGTTAGCCCTGGCAAATCCACAAGGTCGGCAGAGGGATCCACCCCCACGACAAAAATGCTGCGAGTGCGACGGGTCTCAGGGTTTTTCCAGAGGGCAAAGCTCAAATACACAGGCGAGACAGCTCGCACTCCCTCAAAGCCCAACGCCTGATAGAGCCGCCGCTGGGAAAAGGTGTTCATGGCAATAAGGGCGTTGGACTGGGGACTGACTAGGAAAATCTCCCCTTTGAGGGCAACATGGAAGCGGATGGCGCTCTCCAGCAAGCTGTCCTGGAAGCCTAGCTGCATGAACATGAGGATGCAGGCAAAGGTAATGCCTGCTAGAGCCACCAGCAGGCGGATCTTCTCCCGCATCAACTGCAGCCAGGCTAGGGGAATGCGGCGCCCAATAAAGCTGAACAGGCTGGACATCGCCCCCTCTACCCCTCAGCATCAATGGCCACGTTCACCTGCAGGTTGGTCAGGCCGGCCACGCGGGCACTGCTTTCTGGATCCAGGCGGATGTACACTTCCACCACCCGCGCATCTACATCAGCAGCAGGGTCAGTGTTGAGCACGTCTTTCTTGCCAATTTGCAAGCCTACCCGCTCCACTCGGCCCTGTAGGGTTTCTGGCAGCACGCGGTTGCTGATGGTAGCTCGTTGTCCTGGTCGCACCCGCAGGATGTCGGTTTCGTAAACTTCGGCCACCACCATCATCTGGTCGGTGTTGCCCAGCTCGAGAATCCCTTGGTTAGCAGCGATCACTTCCCCCGGCCGAGTGTGGATTTTCAGCACCTGGCCAGCCCGGGGGGCACGGATGAGGGTGCGCTCCAAGCGGGCTTCCGCCAGTTCCAGGTTGCGGGCCAAAGACTGCAGCTGCACCTGCGCTTGGGCCCGTCTCAACGCCGCTTCAGCAGCTTGCACTTGGGCCTGGGCGTTGCGCAGATCCCGCTCGCGGGCCAGACGCAGTTGGTTGAGGGTGGCCTCGGCAGCTTGTAAGTCCTCCTGGCGCTGTCGCACTACCAGAGCCTTTTGATCGAGTTCCTGCTGGGAAATAGCTCCCTCCTGCCAGAGAGCCTGAAAGCGAGCCAGGTTGGCCTCAGCATCGGCTAGCTCCGCCCGAATGCGCTCCACCACGGCTTCCTGGGAGCGGATCTGCAACTGTTGGGGCTCGTCCAGCCGGCTAAGGCGAGTGCGTGCTTCTTCAATTTGAGCCTGGCCAAAGCGGGTCTCAGCCTCGAGACGGGCACGGGCCTCTTGCAGTTGGGCGGCAGCGTACTCCCTCTCCGCCAAGCGCTCGCTGTAGCTTTCCAGACGGGCCAATACCTGCCCCGCCACCACCCGCTCCCCTTCGGCTACCAACAGCTCCCCCAGTCGTTCGCCAGGAGGGCCAGCAACACGGATAACGCCCCCCGCCGGCTCCAGACGGCCCAGAGCCCCGACCGAGGTAGCCAACGGCGTTGCCCCGCCTGCTGCCGGAGTTTCGGCTGGCGGCGGCGTTGCTCCTTGGATAGCTCCTTGTTGGCTCAACCCTAAGGTAGCTAGCGCTGCCCAGCCAACCAGCCCGGCTCCTGCCAATAACCACAGCAGTCGGGGTCTCATTTTGCCGTCAACTTCAAGCCTACAGCTACCCCCTTATTAAGAAAGTTAAAGCTTCGTGGAAAAGAGTGTCAAGTTCGAAATTGCACTTCAAGCAGCTTCTTTTCCTTAGGCTTTGCTTCCCTGCTGCAGAAAGCGAAAAACTGCTGATATGATCTGGCTTGCCCGAGCCTTTTGGCAGGCAGCAGCTTTGGTTTTAGGTGTGTGCGAGGAGTGAGGCAACGTTGCAATGGTGGAGACAGCGGGGGGAGAAGATCCCGGCATTTCGGTGCAGGCTCCGTCTTCATCTCTACTTGGGCAAAGCTTGGAGCTGTCGAACTCCTCCCTTTCGGCCTATCACTTTGTTGGAATTGGGGGGGTCGGCATGTCCGCTTTGGCCTATATTTTGGCGAAGAAAGGGTTTCGCGTTTCGGGGTCCGATATTGTTGCCAATAACCGCACTCGCCGCTTAGAGGCGTTGGGGGTGCGCGTTATTCAAGGTCACACGGCAGAGGGGTTGATTGGGAATCCCCAGGTGGTCTACTCCAGCGCCATTCGCCCCACCAACCCGGAATTAGCGGCGGCTCTAAACAAGGGACTAAAGGTTTGGCACCGAGCCGATTTACTGGCGGCTTTGTTTAACCATCGCCCCAGCATCGGTGTGGCGGGCACCCACGGCAAAACCACCACTAGCAGCATGATTGGCTACATGCTGCTTGCTGCGGGCTGGGATCCCACCCTCATCATAGGCGGGGAGATGGAGGCGTGGGACGGCAACGCTCGCCTAGGCCAGGGAGAATACCTGGTGGCGGAGGTGGATGAGTCAGACGGCTCGCTGGTGCGTCTCTATCCCAAGATTGGCGTGATCACCAATGTTGAGCTAGACCACCCAGATCACTATGCCAATCTGGAGCAGGTCATCCGGGCCTTTCAGCAGTATGGTCAGCAGAGCCAAACCCTAGTGGCCTGCCTGGATTGCCCCAACGTGGCCACCCACCTCAAGGTGGACGTGGGCTACAGCCTGGCCGGACATCCCCAAGCCCAGTACCAAGCGCGGCAGATTGTCTACAAGGGCAATTCCACTGCCGCCGAGATCTGGGAAAGGGGATCCCTGCTGGGTCAGCTACGGCTGCAAGTGCCGGGATCCCACAACCTCAGCAATGCTCTAGCAGCGGTTGCCGTTGGGCGACAGTTGGGCTTGGAGTTTCCGGTAATTGCCTCTGCCCTGGCCGAGTTTCGAGGGGTGCAGCGCCGCTTTGAGGCCAAAGGGGAGGTGGGCGGGGTTACCTTTATCGATGACTATGCTCACCATCCCAGCGAGATTCGCGCTACGCTGCAGGCAGCACGGCTACAACAGCGGCGCGTGGTGGCAGTATTTCAGCCCCATCGCCACAGCCGCTTGGCCGCCCTGTTTCAGGATTTTGCCTGCTGCTTTGAGAATGCAGATGTGGTGGTGATTGTGCCCACCTACGGGGCAGGAGAGCCAGCGTCGGAGCATTCTGACAGCTTGCGGCTGGCCGTGGCGGTGGCGGAACACCATCCCCAGGTGCGCTATGTGTCTTCTTTAGCGCAACTGCCGCAGGTGTTGACCTCCATTTTGCAAGCCGGGGATCTCGCTATCTTTCTGGGTGCAGGCGACCTCAATCAGCAGATAGCGGCTACGATGCGGGCATATGCAGCGCAGGTGGGGGAACAGCTCCAGACTCCTCCGGAGGGAGAATAGCCTGGCCAAAGAACCCACGCTTTCAACATGGCTGCTTCTGAGGTATCAACACTATGACGACAGCTCCGCTGGTGCCTCAGCAGAACAGGTCCTGTGGGCCCGACGCCGCAGGCCATGCTGGTAACGAGGAGCTTCTTCCTGCTGGGCAAGAAGCGCTGCTGTCTGGACGGATTCGCCCAGGGATCCCCCTGGCCCCTCTGACCACTTTGCGGGTAGGGGGCAGGGCGGAGTGGTATTGTGAGCCCGGCAGCAACCTGGAGCTGCGGCAGTGTTTGGCTTGGGCGCGGGCAGAAGGGATCCCTGCCACTCTGGTGGGGGCAGGCAGCAATTTGCTCATCAGTGACGCCGGTTTGCCGGGGCTAGTGATCCACACCCGGCGTTTGCGCGGGCTGCAACTGCTGGAGGGGGGGAGGATCTGGGCCGCTGCCGGAGAACCTTTGGTCAACCTGGCGCGGGCGGCTGCCAAGCAAGGCTGGAGTGGACTGGAGTGGGCGATTGGGATCCCGGGCACGCTGGGGGGAGCAGTGGTGATGAATGCTGGCGCCCACGGGCATGCCATAGCGGACGTGGTGGTGGAGGTGCAGATTTTGGATGAAGAGCAAGAGCCCTGCCGCTTGAAACCCGCCGACCTGCAATTTGGCTACCGCCGCTCGCGGCTGCAGGACTTGCCCTGGACGGTTATAGGGGCAACATTGCAGTTGATCCCGGGCCAAGATCCAGCCCAGGTGCAGTGGGAAACCCAGCGCCACCTCAACCAGCGCCTAAGCTCTCAGCCCTATCATCTGCCCAGTTGTGGCAGCGTCTTTCGCAACCCCGAAACCTATCCCGCTGGCTGGTTAATTGAGCAAGTGGGTCTAAAGGGCTACCGAATCGGCGGAGCCCAAATCTCCGAGCGCCATGCCAACTTCATCGTCAATTGTGGCCAGGCCAGCGCCAATGACATCTACCGCCTAATTCGCCTAGCCCAGGAAAAAGTCTATCAACAATGGTCGATCCTGCTGGAGCCAGAAGTACGCATTCTGGGATCTTTTGAGGATTCTTCGTTCGCGTTAGCGGGACGGAGTCCTTAGCTAGTTTTTTCTGACTTAATCTGCTCTTGCTACCCCCTTAACAGTTTACGGGTTAGGGTATGGCTGCTTTGCGTCGATGCCACCATGTGGAGTCCTACTTCAGACTGGTAAACGACGAAAACTTGAAAGAACTCCTTCCCGCTATGGCAGCGGGATCACAGAAGCTATCTCCAAGCTCCATTTTTATAACCCCATTAGGATCCAAGGTACTCGGTGTCCTATTCGTTCCACTAAAGCCTCCGCAACTGCAGGCTGCATTGTCATTTTCTGAGCCGCGGTAAACCACAACCCTTTCATCAGAAAGCTGATGTTATCCCCAAAAGGTAAAATACCACCCCGGAGCTTCTTCCCCATCGGCTCTGTCTTCAACGTTGCACTTCAGGCTTCTTCATGAAAACCCCGATACAATGCCTAGCCCTACACTTGGGAGAATGGCACGGCCTCTTTTCTGACTATCGACCTACTGCCCACGGTGGTTGGGAGCTAGTAGGCCAAAAGCGCAGCCTCATTACCTTTGAGGCTTTGGAGTTGGGCGCGATCCGCCAAACCAATGCCTACTACCCCCTGGAGGGATCCCCTAACCCAACAAGCCGCCAGAGCTGGGTTTACCGAGATTTCTCGCCCGGACTGCGCTTTTTCCCCGATGGCTCCTTTTCTAACGGGCGGCTGCAACTAGCGCCGTTTAGCGACTTTGCCGTTGAGCAAGGCTTTCTCTGGGGAGATCGCAAGGCGCGGGTGGTGCAACAGTGGGACGCCCAGGGCTGCCTGGCGCGGGTGACCGTCATCTTAGAGCGGCGCGGCCAAGCGCTGGATCTGGTTGCCGACTTTCCCTCGGTTACCCAAGCGCAACTGAGCGCAGCCCTGCAAGGAAGATGGCGGGGGATTGCCCAGAGCTTTTCTGCGGTCGATAGCTTGCCCAGCGAAACTGAAGTTCAGTTCTGGGGGGAAATAGAGACTCGGGATCCTCTGCCGGGAGGGCTGTGGATTGGCGGGCCGGATCCCTTGCCCATCCCTACCCTTCATCGGGATCGCCGCTTTTCCGTCAGCCTAAGCTGGTTTCCAGAAGGGCCGGAGGGCCGCCACCTGCTGCGCCTGGTGCGTGACTACGACGAGCGCGGCGCTTGGCAGCGGGTTACCCTAGTGCGGCTGGAGCGGGATCCTGGGTGAGAAAAGCACAGACCTGGGCAAACACGGTCTCCCGCTCGCAGTCCAAAGTCAGAACGTGGTCGGAGTGCTCCAGCCAATGCAGGCTCTTCTCGGCAGATCCCAGTTCCCAATACAGCCACACCGCCTGGTTGAGGTCCACTACCGTATCTTGGCGCGGTTGCAGGATGAGGGTGGGCACTTGAATGCTGGCTACCTCCCCCTTGACCCGCTCGATGAGCTCGAGGGCGCTGCGCACCGCCGTCAGATTGAAGCTGCGAAAATGAGCCACTTTTTCTGCCAAAGCGCGGACATTGCCATCCCGGATCGGCAGGCGGAAGCGGGGGACATCGTCCAAGATCCAGCCTAGGCTGTTGAGGTACTGCTCCAGGCGAAAGAGGTAGTACCAGCGGTGGCGAATGGCAAAAAACGGCGCCAGCAGCACCAATTTGTGGACAGGATGGGAAAAGGCCAGGTGCAACGCCAACAGGCAGCCGGTGGAAAAGCCCACCAAGGAAACGCGCGGGTACTCCTGCCGCAGGGCTAGGTAATGTTCCAAAGCCCGCCCATACCACTCCGTCCAGCGGGAAGGAGGCATGCGGGGTGCTGGGCGGTCATGGCCGGGGTAGTTAAACCCCTGCACCGTTAGGCCAGCCGCCAACAGCCGCTCCGCCAGCCACTGCAACTCGTATACGCCACCCCCCAACCCTTGTAGCCGCAGGCAGGCATGCTCCCCTGATCCCCGGCCACAGAAAAGGCTCGTTGCTCAGCATTGAAAACCTCGCGTCAAGACAGGAGAGGATCCCTTTCTAGCCCTGCGCAATATAGAGCAGCAGCATCAACACAAACCCACTGAGAACGCCAAAGGTGCCCTCCCGCTCCAACCCCTGCCGGTGCGACTCAGGGATGATCTCACCCGAGATAACAAACAGCATCGCGCCGGCAGCAAAAGCCATGCCCCAGGGCAGCAGCGGCTGAGCCAAGGCAACCACCGTCGCTCCCAAGATGCCACTGATGGGCTCCACCAAACCCGTCAGCAAAGCGATGGCAAAAGCAAACAGCCGCGAATACCCCTGGCCTGCCAGCGACAAGGCCACCACTAGTCCCTCCGGTATGTTATGCAGGCCAATCCCCAGCGCCAGCGCCAACCCATCGCTGACTTGGCCAGTGGCAAATCCCACCCCCACCGCCAGACCCTCTGGGAAGTTGTGCAGGGCAATGGCAATGATGAAGAGCCAGATCCGCTTTAGATGGGCGCGGTTCACCCCCTCAGGCCCTTTGAAAAAGTGCTCGTGGGGAAAAAGCTGGTGGGCACTTTCCAGAAAGATCGCCCCCAACAACAGGCCCGCCCCCATAATTACCGCTGCCTGGAATTGGGAATGTCCCAGCGCCAGGGCCGCTTCGGTACCCGGCACCAGCAGCGAAAACGAGGTGGCTGCCAACATCACTCCACCCCCAAACCCTAGCAAGATCCCTTGCACCCTCTCCGAGAGCGAGGGAAGAAACAGCGCCGGCAAAGCCCCTAACCCCGTCGCCAAGCCGGCCACAAAGCTAGCCAGGGATCCCGTTGCAATTGGATGCACAGATCACTCTCCCTGAAGGCCCAATGCCTCTCAATTTTCCCCTTTTTCCGGCTAATTCCCATTCACCGCCTCTTTCTCCTCTGAAAATGACTCCCCAGTAGCGCTAGGCTCACCCCTACGGAAAACGCACTTCTAGTGTGTTCAATTGGCGATGACTAAAAGGAAAGCAGAGATGACAAGAAAAGCGATTACAAGGCATTTAACCCCACCTCCCCGACCCAACCAACACAACCGCCCTGCCGCTGACTGGCCTCTCTTTCTCCGATCCACTCCCTGCCGGCCTAATCGTTGCCAATCCTAATAACTTGAACAACGACTGTGGCGGGACGCTGGCAGCTGCACCAGGAGCAACTTCCATCTTGCTGGTCAACGGCTCATTGGCAGCCAACGCTAGCTGCACCATCAGCCTGGATCTTCAAGTTACGGCCACCACAGCGGGATCCCTGACCAGCCCCGCGGTAACCCTGAGCAGCAACCAAGCGCCTAATGCCACCGCTGCTGCTATCAACTTAACGGTAACGGTGCCAGCTCCCACCTTTACCATGGCCTTTGCTCCCAACCCACTTGGCCCAATTGGCCCAGCTCCCGTTACCGGGAATGGAACTCTGACGTTTACAATAACCAACAACGCAGCCATTCCATTGACGGGCTTGGCCTTTAACCACACCTTGCCAGGAGCGCCGTCTTCTGGTTTGCAAGTTGCCGCTGCGGGGATTTTTACACCTTCGTGCGGCTCCCCCACTCTCACAGCTCCGGTGAACGGGAACACCATTCAATTCACCGGAGGACAAGTAGCCGTAGGAGGAACTTGCACAGTGACCATCCCTGTAAAAACAGCGGTAGCTTTGACACCAGCCGGTACCTATACTTACCCCAACTCCCCGGTGACGTTGAACAGCACTCAGGCTGCCCCTGTTACAGCGGGGCCAGTAACCTGGACAGTTGTAGTGAATTAGTCCTTCAAAAGCAGCTCGGCAATTTGAATGGCGTTGAGGGCCGCACCTTTGCGGATTTGATCCCCGCACAGCCATAGCTCTAGAGCGTTGGGCTCGGAGATATCCTGGCGGATGCGGCCCACCGCCACTTCATCCTTGCCGGCTACATCAATGGGCATGGGAAAGCGGTTCTGCTGCCAATCTTCAATGAGCACCACCCCAGGGGCCTGGGCCAGGATTTGCCGGGCTTTTTCCACAGGGAAGGGCTGTTCAAACTCTAGATTGAGGGCCTCGGCGTGGGTACGTAGCACCGGCACCCGCACACAGGTGGCAGTGAGCCGCAGGTTGGGGGATCCCATAATCTTGCGCGACTCGTTGACCATCTTCATCTCTTCCTGACAGTAGCCGTTCTCCTGCAGGGGGCTGTTGTGGAGGAAGAGGTTGAAGGCGATGGGGTAGGGGAACACCTGGGGCTGAAAGGGCTGGCCTTGCAGGTAGGCGCGGGTTTGCTCCTCTAGCTCCACCATCGCGCGGGCCCCAGCTCCACTCGCCGATTGATAGGTAGCAGCCACCACGCGGCGCAGCGGGATGTGGCGATGCAGGGGGTAGATAGCCACGCACATTAGGATGGTGGTGCAGTTGGGATTGGCAATGATCCCTTGGTGACGGAAGGCTTCCTGGGGGTTGACCTCCGGCACCACTAGCGGAACATCGGGATCCAGACGAAAGGCGCTGGAGTTGTCGATCAGCACCGCTCCTGCCTCGACGATGGTTTTGGCCCAGGTTTTGGAGACACTGGCACCGGCAGAGGCCAACACCAGGTCCAGACCCCGAAAGGCCGCTTCTGAAACTGGCTCCACTGGGATCCGTTCCCCCTTGAAGGTCAAATAGGTGCCCGCTGAGCGGGGCGAGGCCAACAGCTTCAACTCTGCCACCGGAAAGTGGCGCTCTTCCAGCAGTTTCAGCAGCTCCGCTCCTACTGCTCCTGTGGCCCCCAAGATGGCCACCCGTTGTTGCCGTCCCATGCTTTCTTGTCCTCAGGTTTTCCTCATTCTATGGCTCTCCTCTAGTCCTTGATTCCCTGGATAATCAGCCACTTTGTGGCATAACCAACCTCCTGCCTTGACGGAGATGGGCTGAGCGAGTAGGCTTGCGAGTACATCTTTTCTGGTAGGCACTTTGCCTAGGCTAAAGTTGGCTCCGTCTTTAGCCGGTGTGCCTTATGGGGGCAAGGAGCACCTACCTGCAGCTCGCGGGGAAGTGACGCCTGTGGAGATCCCTCTGGCGGGGTGGTAGGGGTAAGCTCTGCCACTAGCTACGGGTCGTGGAAGCAGGAAGAAAGCGTCAAC
>NZ_JANSHH010000009.1:0-1514 GCF_047461515.1 Synechococcus sp. W70.1 | reverse complement strand
CTCTCCCTTCTTCCGCCGCCCCCTGGGTACAAGGCGATTTACTAGGCAAGCCCAGCTTGACCTTTGGGCCCCGGGCCCTTTAGGCTATAGGGCAATGCGGCGGGTCCTTCTATCCCTAGACCGGGCAGGCCCGGTTTAGGGAAAGGCTTTGCGCCGCACTCCCCCGGGCCTAGGAACCCGGGGGTTTTTTCTAGGGAGGGAGCATGGGAAAAACGCTTTACGACAAGGTTTGGGAGGCCCACGAGGTGCGAAAGCTCAGGAATGGGCAGAGCCAGCTTTTCATAGACCTCCACCTCCTCCACGAGGTCACGAGCCCCCAGGCCTTTGGAATGCTGAAGGACCTGGGCCTCAAGGTACGCTATCCCCACCGCACCTTCGCCACCGTGGACCACATCGTCCCCACCCACGACCGCAGGGAACCCTTCCAGGACCCTCTGGCCCAGAACATGCTGGAGGCCCTGAGGCGCAACACCAAGGAGCACGGCATCACCTTCTTTGACCTGGGCAGCGGCAACCAGGGCATCGTCCACGTCATCGGCCCCCAGCTGGGCCTCACCCAGCCCGGGATGACCATCGCCTGCGGCGACTCCCACACCTCCACCCACGGGGCCTTCGGGGCCGTGGCCTTCGGCATCGGCACCAGCCAGGTGCGGGACGTCCTCGCCACCCAAAGCCTGGCCGCCAAGAAGCTCAAGGTACGGCGCATCAACGTGGACGGAAAGCTGGGCCCCGGGGTCTACGCCAAGGACGTGATCCTCCACATCATCCGCACCCTGGGGGTCAAAGGGGGCCTGGGCTACGCCTATGAGTACGGCGGGAGCACCGTGGAGGCCATGGACATGGAAAGCCGCATGACCCTTTGCAACATGTCCATTGAGGGCGGGGCCCGCATCGGCTACGTGAACCCCGACGAGACCACCTTCGCCTACCTCGAGGGCCGCCCCTATAGCCCCAAGGGGCCTGAGTGGGAGGAGGCCAAGAAGCGCTGGCTTTCCTTCCGCTCCGACCCCGATGCCACCTACGACGACGTGGTCAGCTTCCGGGCCGAGGAGATCGCCCCCACGGTCACCTGGGGCATTAACCCGGGCCAGGCCATCCCCGTGGACGGGCGGATTCCCCTTCTGGAGGAGCTCCCCGAGGAAGAAAGGGCCGTGGCCGAGGAGGCCCTGGCCTACATGGGCTTCAGGCCCGGCCAGCCCATCAAGGGGGTGCCCGTCCAGGTGGCCTTCATCGGGAGCTGCACCAACGCCAGGCTCTCCGACCTCCGGGAGGTGGCCCGCTACCTCAAGGGGCACAAGGTGAAAAAGGGCGTGCGGGCCCTGGTGGTGCCGGGCTCGGAGTGGGTGGCTAAAAAGGCGGAGGAGGAGGGCATCGCCGAGGTCTTCCGCGAGGCGGGGTTTGAGTGGCGGAACCCCGGCTGCTCCATGTGCCTGGCCATGAACCCGGACCGCCTGGAAGGAGACGAGCTGGCGGCCAGTAGCTCCAACCGCAACTACAAGGGGAGGATGGGAAGC
>NZ_JANSHH010000007.1:0-60943 GCF_047461515.1 Synechococcus sp. W70.1 | reverse complement strand
CCCCCCCCCCCCCCCCCCCCCCCCCCCCCCCCCCCCCCCCCCCCCCCCCCGGGGGAGCGCTCGTCATCGTCAGGAAACCCTACGTAGCCTCCCAAGGGCAGCGCGCGAATGGCATACTCTGTTTCCTTGCCCTGGTAGCGCCACAGCACGGGGCCAAACCCCAGCGAAAAGCAGTTGACGTGGATCCCTTGCAGTTTGGCTGCTGCGAAGTGGCCCGCCTCGTGCACCAGAATGAGGAGGGCTAGGATGGCGATGGAGAGAAGAATCGGCATGTGCTGGCAACAACAAAAGAGGAGACAGCTACCCTCGCAAGAGAGGGGAATTCAGCCCGAAGTCCTCGGGGCAGGGATCCTCAGAACACCTGCTCCACTTCTAGGATGTCGGGGATCCTCTCCCGCAACTTGCGCTCAATGCCCATCTTCAGGGTTAGGGTAGAACTGGGGCAGGCGCCACAGGCCCCCTGCAGGCGCAGCTTCACCACTGGGCCATCGATCTCCACCAGCTCTACATTGCCGCCATCAGCTTGCAGATAGGGGCGCAGCTCGTTGAGGACTTTTTCCACATTTTCGGCAGTTAGTTCTAGGGTTTGGGCCATGGTTCCTTCTAGCTTGCTCAGACCTTGATTGGTGGCGTTAAGCTTGACTAGCACTTAAGCCGGCCAGGGATCGCCCTTTTTCAGCATAGCCTCCTTTTTCTAGAGTTTGGGGAGGAGATCCGCCTCCAGCCCGAAGACTAGAATAGGGGGCAGGTTTGCCCCTTGCTGACAGCTTGCCATTCCCAGCAGGGGCACTTTCCGCGCCATGTTGGACATTTTACTCATTGCAATCTTCATCTTAGCGGGCTCGGGCCTTGGGTTCTACGGCCTGGATTTGCTCCCCCCTGCTGCTCTTGAAGGAGCCAACGTCGAAGGGGCGCGCGTGGTTACTGGCGGCTTTGGGGCCTTGGCAGGTTTGGCGCTGGGATCCCTGGTGCGCTGGGGCTACCGCCGCTTCGAGGCCAACGTGCGCTCGCTGCCACCGGATGTGTTGATTAGCCGCTCGGTAGGATTGGTCATTGGCCTGGTGATTGCCAACTTGGCTATGGCTCCTGTCTATTTACTGCCCCTGCCCCAGGAGCTGAACAATTTTCTGGAACCCCTGGCCTCTGTCTTCTTTAGCCTCTCCTTTGCCTACTTGGGAGTGAGTTTGGCCGATACCCACGGCCCGGCGCTGTTGCGCCTATTCAACCCTAACTATGCCCTACAGGCGGCAGCAGAAGGGAGTGTGGTGGCAGCCAGCCCCAAGGTTTTGGATACCAGCTCCATCATTGACGGGCGCGTGGCTCAGTTGATTGAGAAGGGCTTTCTGGAGGGAACGCTAGTCGTTCCCCGCTTTGTGATTGCCGAGCTACAGGCCATTGCTGACAAGGCCGATCCCCAAAAACGGGAGCGGGGTCGGAGGGGGCTGGATACGCTGCAGGCCCTTCGCCAGGCCAACCCCAACTGCTTTGTTATCCACGAAGCCAACTACCCTGACCTAAACACCGTCGACGAGAAGCTGGTGCGCCTTGCCCAAAGTGTGGGTGGGACGCTGGTAACTACTGATTACAACCTAAAGAAGGTAGCTCTGCTGCAAGGGATCAAGGTGCTGAATGTCAACGAGCTGGCCGAGGCTTTGCGGCCTATCTACATCGCTGGCGATAGCTTCGACATCAGGATTACTCGTGAGGGCAAGGAGCCAGGCCAGGGGGTAGGCTATCTGGAAGATGGCACGATGGTGGTGGTGGAAGAGGGACAGCGGGCCGTAGGCAAAACTCGCTCGGTCGTGGTTACTGGCTCCATCCAGACCTCGGCAGGGCGAATGCTCTTTGCCCGCCTTGCCGACAGAGACTCCAACCCCACTACCTCAGCTTCCTCTGCAAAAACCTAAGTTCTGGATCCCAAGAGCTTGGTTTTTCAAAGCTCAAAGCAAGGTGGGTGTGCTTCGACCGGATCTCATCCTCTACACGCAGGATCGCCAGCAGCGCTTTCAAAGCTTTTACTGGGAAGGCGCTGAGAGCTACGGCATCTACCCGCAGCAGATTGTGGCTGCCCAGCAGAGGTGGGAGTTGGTGAACGGGGAGGAGTACCAAGCCAAGCTCAGCCAGGTGTTTGCGGCAGGGGAGCCCCTGCAGCACGAATGCCAAGTCCTCTCGCCCCGCTACAAGCTGCATTTGCACCTTTGCCTCAACCCCGTGCGGGATACAGAGGGGGAGGTGGTAGCTGTTGCGGTGGTGGGTAGAGTGCTGGGGGCAACGCCCTTCAACTTGGCTGGAGGGACAAGCAAGACTCCTAGGTCGCCCTATTCCTTCAGTGACGGTGAGCCGCTCCAGGCGGTTACAGCTCAGCTTCTGCGCAGCATTGGCCACTCGGCAGGTATCCGCGAGCTGTGCCAGCAGACGGTAGAACAGTTGGGGCAGTTGTTTGGGGTGGATCGGTGTCTACTTGCCCTCTACGAGGTGGGACAGGATTTCCTGACGGTTAACGCCGAGTACCGCCGCTATCCGGAAACTCCCTCGCTGCTCAACCAGACGCTGCGGCTAGGAGATCACCCCCATTTGCTCCAGGCCCTTAGACAGGAAGAGCCAGTGGTAACAGAACGCCACCTAGCCGTGGCCATGTGCTACCGCAGCTATCCCAACAGCTTGCTTTGGCTAGAAGTGCTGCCCCCCAAGACAGCTCCTGCCTGGCAGACCGGCCACTTCCAGCTGCTGCAGATTATTGCCACCTACTTGGGTACTGCCATTGCCCACGCCAGGTTGCTCGAACAAAGTCGCCAACTGGCCACCCGTCTGCAACTGGCTAACCAAACCTTGCTTCAGAAAAACAAAGAGCTAGAACTGGCCCGCGCCCAAGCAGAATCGGCCAACCAACTCAAAAGCCAATTTCTGGCCAACACCTCCCACGAGCTGCGCACCCCTTTAAACAGCATCATCGGCTTCATTAGGCTGGTACTGGACGGAATGGCCGAAAGCCGGGAAGAGGAGCTGGACTTTTTGCAGGAAGCCTACCGCTCTGCCCTGCACCTGTTGGCCTTAATCAACGACGTGCTGGATATTGCCAAAATTGAAGCCGGCAAACTGGAGTTGCAGTTTCAACCCTGCGACCTGCAAGACCTCTTCAAGGATGTGGAGGCCAAAACCAGTTTGCAGGCCAGTCAAAAGGGATTGCAGCTCAGCTTTCACCTGCCCCCCAGGGCGGAGCCCATTTTGCTCTACGGCGACTACCAACGCCTGCTGCAGGTGATGCTTAACCTAGTGGGCAATGCCATCAAGTTTACCCCCAAGGGTTCGGTAACGGTGCGAGCAGACCTCCTGCCTGGCGAGCCAGGGATGGCCCGCATTCGCGTTATCGACACCGGGATCGGCGTGTCGTTGGAAAAGCAGCAAAAGCTGTTCCAGGCCTTCACCCAGGTAGATGGCTCCACCACTCGCCAGTACGGGGGCACCGGCCTAGGCTTGGCCATCAGCCAACGCCTGGTGCAGGCAATGGGGGGGGAGATCCATTTCTACAGCTTGGGAGAGGGATTGGGCTCCACCGTTACCTTTACCGTGCCGCTCTACCGCCAGCCTCTCCCAGGGAGGGATCCCAACCTGCCCCAGGAGAAGACGCCGGTCTCACCCTGATTCTCCAGCCGACAGCCCACCCATGCCCTATCCCCGCAAGCGCTTTGGCCAGCATTGGCTCAAAGATCCTGCTGTCCACGCGGCAATTGTGGAGGCCGCCCAGTTGCCACCACCCCAAGAGGGCAGGGATCCCCCCTGGGTGCTGGAGATTGGCCCAGGTACGGGGCAGTTAACACGGCGGCTGTTGGCCCAAGGCGCCCAGGTGGTGGCAGTGGAGATCGATCGGGATCTGTGCCAGTTGCTGCGCAAGCGCTTTGCCAACGAGTCCCGCTTTCAGCTATTGGAGGGAGATTTTCTGCGCCTGCCGCTCCCGCCTCAGCCCCGCCTGCTGGTGGCCAACATCCCCTACAACCTCACTGGCCCCATTTTGGAGAAAGTTCTGGGATCCCCAGCCCAGCCGGTGAGGCAGTTTGAGCGCATCGTCTTGATGGTGCAAAAAGAGCTGGCTGAGCGCCTGCAGGCCAGCCCCGGCAGCAAAGCCTACGGCGCTTTGAGTGTGCGGGTGCGTTACCTAGCTGAGTGCGAGCTCATCTGCCGCGTGCCCCCTAGCGCCTTCCAGCCTCCTCCCCAAGTGGAGTCAGCAGTGGTTCGCCTCACTCCCCGCCCTGCCCCCACCCCCGCCCACGATCCCCGCTGGTTCTCCCAACTGGTTTGCCAGGGCTTCTCTGCCCGCCGCAAGCAACTTGTCAACGCTCTAAGAGGGCTCGTGGATCGCGAGACCGTGGCCGCCGCTCTGGCCCAACTCCGCCTCAGCCCCACGGCGCGCGCCGAAGAGCTGGATCTGGGCGATTGGCTGGCCCTGAGCAATCTACTGCTGGAGCAGATGCCTAGGATGGCTGCCGTTTCCGGCAAGGGAAAACCGCGGTAGGGTGAGAGGGAGTTCTCGCCCAGAACAACCTATGCTCAACAACCAGGGCAAACAGATCCTTGTTACTGGAGGTACCGGTGGGCTGGGGCTGGGAGTAACCCCTGTGCTCCTGGACACAGGGGCAGCGTTGACCTTGACCTACCGCCAAGAAGAGGAGCTGGCTGCTTTGCGGCAGCGCCTGCCAGCCAATAGCCTGGATCGGGTGCGCTTTGTGCAGGTGGACTTGCTGAACGAAGCGGCTGTGGCCCGGCTCATTGACGATCTGCCCCGCGTCGATGGCTTGGTGCACCTGGTGGGTGGCTTTGCCATGGGCCCCACCCACGAGTACAGCCTAGAAGCTTGGCGGCGCGACTTCGACCTCAATCTCACCACCACTTTTTTGGCCTGCAAGCACAGCCTGCGCAAGATGTGGCAACAGGGTTATGGACGAATCGTAACGATAGCCTCCCGAGGGGCAGTAGAACCGGGATCTCAGCTGGCGGCCTACTGTGCCTCCAAAGCCGGGGTAGTGGCCCTCACCCGCACCATTGCCGCCGAGACCAGAGGCACCGACATCACCGCCAACGTCATCCTGCCCAGCATTATTGACACCCCCGCCAATCGCGCCGCCATGGGATCTGAGCAGGCAGAGCTGTGGGTGAAGCCGGAGTCGATTGGGCAGGTGATTGCCTTTTTGGTCTCGGAAGCAGCCCGCGATCTCAGAGGGGCAGCGATCCCGGTGTATGGCAATGTCTAATCCAGTTGGTTGACCCAGCCACCAAGCACCTTACCATGATAGGAGATATGGGCTTATTTTTGTGCCGTTCTTTACTATGCTGAAGCAATGGTTCTCGGGTGGTTTACGTCGGCAAATTGGCCGCATTGAGGTGGCGGGAGTTATCGATAGCAAAACCCGGGAGCGGGTTCTCAAAGCCTTGAAAGAGGTGGAAGAAAAACAGATCCCTGCCGTGGTGCTGCGCATCGACAGCCCTGGCGGGACGGTGGCGGACTCGCAGGAAATCTACAGCGCCCTTGTGCGCCTGCGGGATCGAAAAGGTATCCCCATTGTGGCTAGCTTTGGCAACATCGCAGCCTCGGGGGGAGTTTACATTGCCATGGGAGCGGAAAAAATTGTCAGCAACCCTGGCACCATCACTGGCAGCATTGGTGTTATCATTCGCGGCAACAACCTTGAAAAGCTGCTAGACAAAATTGGGATCTCCTTTAAGGTAATTAAGTCCGGCCCCTACAAAGATATCCTCTCCTTTGATCGCGAGCTGACTCCCGAAGAGCGCAACATCCTCCAGGAGCTGATCGACATCACCTACAACCAGTTCGTGCACACCGTTGCAGCGGCGCGACGGCTGAGCGTGAGTGTGGTCAAAACCTTTGCCGATGGCCGCATTTTCAGTGGCGAGCAAGCGCTGCACTTGGGAGTAGTTGATCGCTTGGGAACGGAAGAAGATGCTCGCCTCTGGGCGGCTGAACTCGCAGGGCTGCCACCAGAGGCCAAGTTCTACGATCTGCTGCCCCGGCGCAGGGGGTGGGCCCGCTTCCTGCCCGTCGCAGAGGCCCTGGAACGGTTGCACTTTGAGGTCAGTACTTCTGGCTTGCCCCTGTGGCTTTACACCGGCCCTTGAAGGGCCCCTCTTAGCGGCCGCGTGAAAAGAGCCGCTGCTTACTCCTCTAGCTGCCAGGGATCTTGGGCCACCTCCTCATCGAAGATGCGGGGCGGGCGTATGGCCATTAGCACTTGACCCAAGAGGGGAGAGGGGGGCAAGTCCTCGTCGATCCACTCCAGGGAGAGCCATCCCTCCCGATCCACTAGAAAAACCCCCGCTCTCCCTTCCCAGGTGCGAACGGCGCGATCGACCACTAGCAGGACGGGATCCCGCTCCTCCTCAGCGGCCACCGGCTGGTCCAAGAGGGATCCCAGGAGTTGATTTTCCACCTGCAGGGCCACGGGATCAGCGGCCCTCTGAAGGGCTGGCCAAGCGGGCAAAGCTATCCACATCTGTCCAGCCGCACTGCTGACCCAGCCAAAAGGCCCCTGCGGTGCAGCAGGAGGGATCCCTTCCCAAGTGGCGGTGGCTAGCGGCAGGGATCCGGCCACGGGCAACAAGCGAGGCAACTCCTCTTCCGGGCGAAATACCGACAGCCTGGGCAAGAGCTTGCGCCGGGAGCCGAGAGCCAGCGTCGTCAGGAGCTGCTCGATCTGGCGGCGGGCGGTTTCGCTGTGGACATACTGGAGAGCCCGGCCAATGGCCCGTGTCCGCTCCTGCAGATCGCGGCTTTGCTGGGCAGTCTTCCAGGCTTGATAGGCCACTGCGTCGCCGGGGTGATCCGTAAACCCTTCCGGAAGCTGCCGCAGTTGGGCATAGCTTTTCACAGCCCGAGCAATCTCGTGGGCCTCCCCGGCACCTAGGTTGCGGCTGACCACCAGCTCCGCTACCCGGATGCGATCCTTGGGGGAGAGGATGCGCAGCTCGTAGAGGATGTCGCTACCTCGCTGGGCAAAGTGCTCCAAGAGGGCCGCGCTGGCGCCTGCCTTGGCCATTCCCTCGTAGACTTGGGCGGCAACAACCATCTGGTTTTGTTGGGCAGGCTCAAGCCCCGTTGCCTCAAAGATGGCCTGGGGGGTCATTTTCTGGTGCTGCAAGCTTTGGCAGGCCTTGGCCCAGTCCAACCACCCTCCCTCCCTGCGCCGCAGCTGCTCCAGCAACCCGCTGGGGGAGGGTTCAGGCAAATGCTGACTCATGGCAAAGCTTCCTCCGCAACCACTACCAGAAAGCAGGGCAAAGATCCACTGGAATCCCAAAGGGCGGCAGCTGGCCACGCCGAGGCCAGGTTAGAGTACGATTTTAAGGACTTTCCCTGGACCAAGTTAGTCCAAGGGGATTACTCGGGCAGCATGGCCCTCCCCTGGCAACTGGTTGAAATCCAATTGCCATAGCTCAAAGCCCTGCAGCTCCCCGGCCTTGGGCACCTGCAGCCAGACCCGTCCCTTTTTTCCCACCTGCAACACTCTGGAGGCGGCGGGCACGGCCACCTGGGCCAAGGGGTCCCCCCCCTTGCTGTACAGCCAGAGGGACAAGAACCCCTCCCCCTCCTGACACAGCAGCAGCACGCCCCAAGGGGCCTTGGCTATCTGGACAGGCCACCCTTTTAAAAACCAGCGGCGCAGGCGCAGCGGGTTGAGCTGGACTACGCCAAGGTGGGGGCAGCCGCCCTGTCTCTCGCCCTCGCTAGGGGCGAATAGCAGCCGTTCTCCCAAGCTGAGCACCTCCCCTCGGGGATCTAGCGGCAGGCGATAGCAAAGCGGCTGCACTCCCGTCTGCCCAACTCCTGGATAGGGCAACACGCTCATGTCCACCCATTGCCGTCCCCGCCCTACTAGCAGCACCAGCTGCTCCGAGAGGGCCAGTAAACGGGGCAGGGATCCCGTTGGCACCTGCCAAGGCCAGCGGAAGTAGCAGTGGAACTCGGGAAAAGGTTGAGCTGCAGTTGGCCCAGTTGGCAGCCATTGCACTGCCCCAATTTCCTTGGCAGTGGCCCAGATGAGCTCCTGGCGCTCCTCTAGCCAGGTGGCTTGCCACCTCTCCTCAAAACTCAGGAGGGTGCGGATGCGGGTGGGACTGAGGTGCAGAAGGCTACTTTTGGAAACAGCCAGGGCTTCTGGAAAAGTCCCCAGGAACACCACCTCCTGCAGGGGCTCGGCCAAGGGAAAACAGGCCAGCGGCGGCGCCCCCAGGGCAAGGGTCTGGAGTTCCAGCCACTCTAAGCTCTGGGGGGTAACTCGCAGCAGCAGGGGGGAACGGCAGCCGCTGGGATCCTCACAGACATAAAACTTCTGCAAGCCGCCGTTGGCTGGCAGATCCCAAACCTGAACCCCGGGGGGGGACTGGCGCAGCAGGCGCGGGCCAACCCAACAGGCAGCTGGCTCTTGCCACTTCTGGGCAACCGCCGCCAGGGCCGAACGCATCTGCGCTGCTGTGCGGAACCGCCGCAGGGGCAGCTTGCGCAAAGCCACCTCTAGCACCTCCTGCAAAGGCGCCGGGATCCCCTCCGGACAGACAAACCGCTGGTTGAGGTGGGCGTGCATCAACTGGGGGGGAGATCCGGAAAAGGGCCGCCGGCCCGTCAACAGCTCCAGCAGGATGATTCCCACCGCATAGAGATCCGAGGCAGGGCTAAACTGACCGTAGAACCGCTCGGGAGCCATGTAGGCCGGTGAGCCGGTAGCAGCGCTCTCCCGAGGAACTGGCTGCGGCTGGCGGGCAATGCCAAAATCGGTCAACTTCAGTTGCCAGCCCTGGGGCGTGGGCTTAAGCAAAATGTTCTCGGGCTTTACATCGCAGTGAATGACTCCCTGCCCATGGGCATGGTCTAGGCCAGCCAGGATCTGATCCACAAAGCCCAAAACCAGCTTGACGGGCAGCCACAGCCCCTGCTCCACCTGGTTGATCAGCTCCCGCAGGGTACCTCCCTCGCAGTACTCCAACACCAGATAGCGCCCCTCGCGGGCATGTTCCAGGGCGTAACAGCGGGTGATGTTGGGGTGGTTTAACGTCAGCAGATAGCGCAGCTCCCGCAGTAGGTTAGGGGTGGGAAAGCGCTCCAGCGGCAGCTCCTTGAGAGCCACCAGCTTCCCTCCTTGGCGGGGCCGGGCGCAGAAGACTCGCCCATACTGTCCTTGTCCAGCCAAGCCTAGGATCTGGTAGCTGTCGTGGATTGACTTGGTGGTGCGGGTGCGCCGGGACACAGTCTAGCCCAAGGGGAATCGCTTTCCTTGCTTGGGGCGGGATCCACCAGCAAAAACTCTGCTGAGCTCCAAAGGCTAGGAGCCGGTTAGCTGCTTGAGCAGTTCTGCCGCGTGGGTTTCCACCTTGACCTTAGTGATAACGGCCTCGATCTTCCCCTCCGGGTCGATAACGAAGGTGGTGCGGTGGACGCCGTTGTAGACTTTGCCCATGAACTTTTTCGGGCCGTAGACCCCGTAGGCAGTGGCCACCTTAGCCCCCTCATCCACCAACAACGGAAAGGGCAGTTGCAGCTTCTGGGCAAACTTTTGGTGGGAGCGGGCATCGTCGGGGCTCACCCCCAGGATCTGAATCCCGTGGGCTCGATAGTCGGCATAGGTGTCCCGAAAGCCGCAGGCTTCTTTGGTGCAGCCGGGAGTGTTGTCCCGTGGGTAGAAGTAGAGCACCACCCGCTGGCCCCGCAGTTGGCTGAGGCTAATCGGCCTACCCTCGGCATCCGGCAGGGTAAACTCCGGGGCAGGATCCCCAACAGCAAGGGGCATGGGCAAGATCCCTCCTTAGGTTGATTTTTTAGGAGCAGGTTTAGGAGCAAGGATCATCGTAATGTTCCGACCCTCCTTCTGGGGAGGCTGCTGCATTTCCGCCACCTCTTGTAAGTCTCTGAACAAGCGGTGCAGTAACTCTTCCCCCAGCTCGGCGTGCTGTGCCTCGCGGCCACGGAACATTACCGTAGCCTTCACCTTGTCTCCCTCCCCCAGGAACTGTTGGGCACTCCGCAGGCGCACGTGGTAGTCGTGCTCGCCGATGTTGTAGCGAAACTTCACTTCCTTGATCTCGGCAGTGTGTTGTTTCTTGCGGGCCTCCCGTTCTTTTTTCTCTTTCTCAAACTTGAACTTGCCGTAGTCCATAATGCGGCAGACAGGAGGATCCGCTTTGTCACTCACCAAGACCAAGTCCAGATCCTTTTCCTCTGCTATGCGCAGCGCTTCCTGAGGACTCATGATCCCCAGCTGGGTGCCATCGGTATCGATGAGACGGATTTTGGGGAAGCGAATCCGCTCGTTGATAGCGGGCAGCTCTGCGCGCTGCTTGGGGGAAGAGGGGTCAAGTGGACGTTCGACGGACAAGTTCTCCTCTCTCTGAACGAACAACAGAATTTAGTTTACTTTGCGCCGCTGCCGGCCAATGGGCAAAAAACCCTGTTATTGGCCAGAAGGGCAGAAGCTTCTGCACTTATACTAGCCGGTATTTCCTGTTTCTTTCTAGAAGCTTTGGGCTTGCCCACGGGAAAAATACTGCTGGATTGGGGTAACAACTGCGGTAGGATAGCCAGGTGGCAGCCCTGCTGGCAAAGAGGGTGGGGCAAAGTTAGCCTTCTAGTTTACAGGGAGGGCAAAAGCGGTGCAACTGGGTTTAACGGAACGAGAACTGAAAGAGCTGGCTCAAAAGTCCGTCCAACTGATCCTTAGCCCCCGCGAAGGCGACAGCGAGGCGTTGGCCCAGTATAAGACTTCGGCAGAGTTTCGGGCGGCAGTTCACTTGGCCTGTGCAGCCATGGTGCTGGTCTTGGCGGAAAACAACGAGCGCCTCAGCCAGCAGTTGGCTGCTTTGCAGGAAAAGGGATCCAACCCCGCCAGCTAAGCCAGCCAAATGGCCATGCCTTCACAGGTGCGCAGCGAACGAGACTCGATGGGGGAGTGGCAACTGCCCCAGTCGGTGTACTACGGCATTCAAACGGCCCGCGCCCTGGAGAATTTTCCCATCAGCGGCCTCAAGCCGCTGCCAGAGTACGTGGAAGCCTGCGTGCTGATTAAAAAGGCGGCGGCGGAGGTCAACGGCGAGCTGGGCTGCATTCCAGTGGAGGTGGCCAGGGCCATTGTTCAAGCAGCCGATGAGATCCTGCAGGGATCCCTGCGGGATCAGTTTGTGGTGGATGTGTACCAGGCCGGGGCAGGCACCTCCCACCACATGAACGTCAACGAGGTGCTGGCCAACCGGGCTTTGGAGATCCTAGGGGAGCCCAAGGGCAAGTACGAGCGGGTCAGCCCCAACGACCATGTCAACTACGGCCAATCCACCAACGATGTCATTCCCACCGCCATTCGCCTGGCAGCCCTGCTGCGGGTGCGGCGGGATCTTTTGGGCACGCTGGACAACCTGGTGGCGGCGCTGGAGCAAAAGGCCCAGGAGTTTCGCGACATCCTCAAGGCGGGCCGCACCCATTTGCAGGATGCCGTGCCGGTGCGCCTGGGAGACAGCTTCGGCGCCTACGCAGCCATCTTTGCCCAACATCGTCAGTGGATCGAGGAGGCCAGCCAAGCCCTGTGCAGCTTGGGGCTAGGGGGAAGCGCCGTGGGCACCGGCCTCAACACCCACCCCCAGTACCGGCAGAAGGTGGTGCAGCGGCTGGCAGAGTACACCCAGTTGCCCCTCACACCGGCTCCCCATCCCATGGCGGCTATGCAGAGCATGGCTCCCTTTGTGCACCTGTCGGGATCCCTGCGCAACCTGGCCCAAGACGGCATCAAAGTGGCCAACGACCTACGCCTGATGGACTCTGGCCCCAAAACTGGCCTCAAAGAGATCCAACTGCCACCCGTGCAGCCTGGCTCCTCCATCATGCCTGGCAAGTACAACCCGGTGATAGCTGAGATGCTGAACATGGTCTGCTTTCAGGTAATCGGGCTAGACACCGCCATCACCTTGGCAGCTCAGGCAGGGCAATTTGAGCTCAACGTGATGATGCCGCTGATTGCCTATAACCTCCTGCATAGCTTGCAGATCCTCAACAACAGCCTGCGCGTCTTTACTGAGCGCTGCGTCCGCGGCATCAAGGCCCAGGCAGATCGCTGTCGCAGCTATGCCGAGGGAACCCTGGCTTTGGTGACTGCCCTCAATCCCTACATTGGCTACTTGCAGGCGGCAGAGGTGGCCAAGATCTCCCTGGAAACCGGGAAGCCCATCCGCCAGATCCTGTTGGAGCGCAACTTGATGGGCCCGGAAGAAGTGGCCAAGGTACTGGATCTGGAGGCGATGAGCCAGATGCAGGCCTGACCCATTGCTAGAGTGGAGGTGTACTGCTTCCCCCTGACCATGACCGTTACCCCTTATCGCTGGCCCACCCAGCACGACCTGCCCGACACAGACGACACTCCCTTGGACAACGAGGATCAAGGCCGCCAATACCCCCTGCTGCGGGAACCACTGCTGCTGCACTGGTCAGACCGGCAAGACTTTTTTGTGGCTTGCAATATGGGCCTTTACTACGCCCTACCCCGGCAGGTCGTTGTTCCAGATTTGTTTCTAGTGCTAGGGGTTCCTCGTTGGCGGGATGGCACTGCCCGCAAAAGCTATGTGGTTTGGGATGAAGGGAATATCTTGCCTGTCCTCATCTTGGAGATCATTTGCAACGACCTGGGGGAAGAAAAACCCGGGCAAGCCAAGTTCCAGCTCTATGAAAGGCGGCTGCGGATCCCTTACTACGTCACCTTCGAGCTAGAGACCAGTGAGTTGAACGTTTATCAGCTCCAAGGCGGACACTATGAGCTGCTCCCCGGCTCAGGCGCTGGGGAACATCCCCCAATTCTGTTGCCCGATTTGGACTTGAGCATCGGTCGGTGGTGGGGATCCTACGAGGGGCGAGAACGCTTTTGGGTGCGCTGGTACGACAGAGCAGGGCAATTGTTGCCCACGGCAGCGGAGTTAGAGCGGCAACGGGCAGAGTTAGAACGGCAAAGAGCAGAAAGGGAACGGGAACGGGCAGAAATGGAGCGGCAGCGGGCAGACCTAGAACGCTCCCGGGCCGAACGACTGGCCCAGCGGCTCCGAGAGCTGGGAGAAGACCCTGAGCTTTAAAGGGATCCCCATACCCCCTACACTGGAATCCTGGCATTCCAGGGGGGATGATGACCAGACAACAACTCAGCCTGCAGACAAAGCTGGCCTACGGGGTGGGGGATCTGGGCACGGGCATGACGGCCAGTATCCTCATTTTTTTCCTGCTGCCCTTTCTCACCAACACCGTCGGCATGGCAGCAGGCTTGGCCGGCAGCATCTCCGCCCTCACCCGCTTTTGGGATGCCATCAACGATCCCATTATCGGCCTCCTCAGCGACCGCACTCGCAGCCGTTGGGGTCGCCGCCGCCCCTGGCTCCTGTTTTCAGCCATCCCTTTTGGCCTAACCTTTGTAGCGCAGTGGTGGATCCCTTTTCCCGGTCGAACTGGGCTTCTGTTTGCCTACTACCTGGCGGTGTCGCTGCTGTTTAACGCCTTCTACTCGGCTGCCAACATCCCCTATGCCTCCCTGACGGCGGAGCTGACCCAGGATTACGACGAGCGCACCCAGCTTAACCAATTCCGCTTTGCTTTCTCGGTGGGGGGCAGCATGGTTGCGGTGGCCACTTTTCCCCTCTTGGTTAACCTGCTGCCGGATCGAGCTAGTGGGCATTTGCTGGCAGGGAGCTGTTTTGGGGTAATCTCCACTCTGCCTCTAGTGCTTTGCTTTTGGGGGGTGCGGGAACGGCATCAGTCCTGGCGGGATCCGCTGCCTTTGCTCCAGCAGTTGGGGGTGGCCCTCAGCAACCGCCCCTATCTATTTGTAAGCGGCATCTACCTGTGTTCCTGGCTGGCATTTCAGTTTACGGCCACCATCATCCCCTACTTCATCGTTTTCTGGATGGACTTGCCCGAGGTGTGGATTTCCCTGGTGGTGCTGGCGGTTCAGAGCGTTGCCGTGCTGACCCTGTTTGCCTGGACGCGACTGAGCGCCCGGCTAGGCAAGCGCGCCATGTACCTGATCGGGGCGGGGTTCTGGTTGATCGCGCAGGCAGGCCTGTTCTTCCTACAGCCCGGCCAGGAGCAGCTCATGATTGCGCTGGCGTTGTTGGCAGGAGCAGGAGTTTCAGCCACGGCCTACCTCGGACCTTGGTCGATGTTGCCAGATGTCATTGACCTGGACGAGCTGCAAACCGGGGAGCGGCGGGAAGGGATCTTCTATGCCTTGATGGTGTTCCTGCAAAAGGTAGGCCTGGGGCTGGGGCTGTTTTTCCTGGGGCAAGTTCTAGATTGGGCTGGCTTTATCCCTTCGGTAGCTGGAGAGCCTCTGCCTTCCCAGCCCGAATCAGCCTTGCTGGCCATCCGCCTCGCCATCGGCCCCCTGCCGGCAGTGGCTTTGATTGGCGGCATTTGTCTAGTGTGGCTTTACCCCATTACCCGGCAGCGCCATCGGCAGATCCTGCAGGAACTGGAAGCAAGACGGGCTGGCCGCTCCTCGCCTCTTAGTTGAGGATAATGCGCAGGCCACTGCCAGAGGACTGCCCCGGCCCAGGGTTGGGCAGAATCCGCAGGCCGCTGCCGGTGGGCCGGATCACGAGGTTGTCGGCAAAGAGGGTGTTGGGGCGGCCATCCCGCTCGTACACCACCACATCGCTGGGGTTGAACTGGGATCGGCAGAGGATGGGAGAGTTGTCGGCAGCGGTAGCGGCACTGCAGCGATAGCCAGGGGCAGAGACCACTTGGCCCTCTGCATCGATGGAAAAAGGAACTCTCCCGGGTGGGATCGGAGCAAAAAGCGGCTGGTTGGGAATGAGCAGGCCACCTGGGCTGGGTTCGACAACAATCCCACGCTCGTCGATGACAATCTGCTGCGCCTGGGCAGGAGCGTCAGCCCACAAGAGCAAAGCCAGGCTCAGGCTAAGTTGGAGGGGAAGAAACAGCTTCATCGAACACCTCCTTTGGCCCGAGGCCATCCCACTGTTCATCCCAGCGGGATCCCTGGCTTGATCTTGGCCCAGACAGCGGGGGCAATCTAGGGCAGAAACCGTCACCTCGGTTGCCAGAATGGGCACCTTAGCTTGACTACCATAGCCCTGAGCGGCCCAACGCCAGCCCCACCACCAGCATGCCCAACACCAAAAAAGGCTGAGCACTGGCCTGGTATTTCACGTCGTTCTTCAGCGGATCCCGCAGCAGGTACATGTCTTGGAAGGTGATCTGGGGGAGAATGAGCAGCACCAAAACCGCGGCGTAGAGCTTTAGACCAGCTCCCAGCAAAAACGCGGCCATGCCAAGCTGAAACAGGTCGATCATTAGCGCCGCGATCCAGGCTGCCCCCATGGCGCCAAACATCACCGGCAGCGAGGCCAGGCCAAACTGCCGATCTCCTTCCATGCTCTTGAAATCATTGACCACGGCAATCCCCAGGCCCGCCAAGCTGTAGAGGAGGGTTAGGCTGCAGACCGTCCAGTTCAGCTCACCAAATAGAGCGTGGCCCGTCCACCAGGGCAGGGCGATGTAACTAGCGCCCAGGGCGTAGTTGCCCAGCCAGCCGTTGCGCTTCAGCTTCAGGGGCGGCGCCGAGTAGATGTAGGCCAGCAAGGCTCCCCCCAGGGCAATGCTGGTAATCACCGGGAAGGGGTGGCCAGTATACCAGTCGAGGGCATAGGCCAGCGCCAGTCCCAGGATCAGCAGCACCCAGATTTGGATGACCACCCGCCGCAGGGAAATGGCCCCGGAAGGGATGGGGCGGTAGGGCTCGTTGATGGCGTCGATGTCGCGGTCATAGTACTCGTTCAGAGTTTGCGTGTAACCTGCCATCAGAGGGCCGGCTAGGACCATGCCCGCCAAGACTAGCGCCACGTTCTCCCAAGTCCAGGTGAAGTGGCCAGAGGAAGCCGCTCCCGGGATCAAGCCCCACATCAACGGGATCCAGGTAACCGGCTTCATCAGTTGCAGGTGGACTTGCCAGATGGAGCGAGACTCTACCTCCGCCCCCCTCATGCCCAGCAATTGGCGGAGACGGCGGCCAAGGGATCCCTTTTCAGAGCCCGCGGCAGTTTTGGGAGCAGCAGGATCCCCAGCAGGGGCCGCTGTGGCTGGATCGTAGGAAGTCGTTTCGTTCATGGTGAGGTGCGCAAGCAAACTTAAGCGGGGATAGCCATCCCTATTCTGCGGCATTTCCCCCCTTCCCTCAAAAGACCTCAAGGAACGTCTTAGTCTGGCAAGCGGGCAAGTCTAACGCCTGGGTAGTAGTAGGCCAAAATTTGGCGGTAGCTCCAGCCCCGGCGGGCCAATTCCTGGGCACCCCACTGGCTCATGCCAATGCCATGGCCAAACTTGGGGTAGGGACTAAAGTCCGGCAGGCTCTGCAGGTAAGGGATCCCGTCCACTCCCACAGTTCGGCTTCCGGCACTGGCGCTGTACATGGCATTGACAAACTTTCCTCCATACACCAAGACCACGCCGCGGGTAGCCCGTGTTGCCTCTAGGGCGGCTGCCGAGCGCTGCGAGAGGCCGCGGTACACCTGGGAGCGGGTGTCGCTAAACACATCAAACCAGCGCCGGGAATTGCGGTGGTAGAGGACATAAGTGCGAGCAGCTACCGCCTGCGCCTTCAGGGCCTCCGGCAAGAAGCGGGCTCCCATTTCAGCTTCCACTACACTGGCCACATAGTCCTCGAGGTGAACGTAATTGATGGCTTGCACGCGGTTGTAGCCCATCAAGAGCACCTTGCCGGAATACCAGCGGCCGTTGACTGCCACAAGACCCCCCTCCGGCGGCTCGATGAACAGCACTGGGCTCACAGCCTCGTGCAGGTGTACTCCCCGGCGGCTGGGGCGGGCCCAAAACCCCCGTAGGGGCGGTAGATCTGCCAACACCTCTCCGCGACCATTGGTCAGCCGGGCAGGCAGAGAAACCCCCACCACCAAAGGACTGGTGGTATCAGCCAACTGAACCCGCACCGTTACCGCCCAAGCGCCTTCCACCTCTCCCCCCCAGAGGCCCAGCAGCAGGGATCCAAGGAAGGCAAGCCAACGCCGTGCTTTCATCTAGCTAGGGTTTCTCCAGCCACCTCAGCTTAGGATAGGGCAAGAGACGGGGAAAGTTAGCGGGATCTCGCTGAGGGGACTTGTCTTGCCACCTGTAGCGATCCGGCTCCCAACCTAAAGCAAAGCGCAGGGAGGAGACCAGCTTGCCGTTGCAGAAGCAGACAAAACAGACCCAGGAGGCAAAGGCCAGGAGAGCGGCGTAGCCAAACGGGATTCGATAGCTAGACCCAACCGCCAGGGTGCCGAGAATGGGCCCTGCCAGGCCCACGCCCAAGTCAAACCCACACATCACCAGGCTAAACAGGCGCCCGCGCTCTGCTGGCTCAGAGCGGTCGGCTACAAGGGCGGAGATGAGCGGGATCAGGGTGCCAAAGCTCGATCCCACCCCAATCCCAGCAGCCAGAAAGGCCCAAGCGCTGTTGGCTACAAGCAGCACTCCCATAACCAGCGCATAGGTGGCCAAGCTAAGAGCGATAAATGGCCCCCGCCCGTAGCAATCGGAAGCGGGACCCGTGAGCAGGCGCACGCCAAAGCTGGCAAAGGCCACGGCCGTGTAGAAAAGACCTGGATTCAAGGGAACTCCAGCCTCCTGCATTAACAGAGACACAAAAGTTGTGTGGGTGCCGAAGGCCAACCCCACCAGCAGCATCACTCCCGTGAGGGAGCACACCTTCGGGTGAAGCAAAAGGCTCCAGAAGGCCCCCTTGCAGGCCAGGGATCCCCCTTGTTCCCGCCGCTGCTCTTGGACGGCGCAGGTACAGAGAAAGCCCACCCCTCCCAGCAAAGCGGCGAAGAAAAATAGGGGCCCATAGCCAGCCAGTTCCTGCAAAAAGCCCCCCAAAGCGGGGCCAATGGCAATACCCAGAGGATTGACCAAACTCATGAAGCTTAGGATCTCGCCGCGTCTTTCCTCGGGGGCAAGATCCGCGACCAGAGCCACGTAGGCAGTGGCGAAAGCAGCAATGCTAATTCCATGGAAGGCCCGCACCAGCGCTACCCATGGGATCCAGTCCGAAAGCCAATACCCCAAGGGAGCCACTGCTGCTGCCCCCATGCCGATAAGAAGCACAATCTGACGGCTGTAGCCATCTGCCAGGCGCCCCAACCAAGGCCGAAAGGCTAGCAGCCCAACGGAGAAGGATCCCATCACCAAGCCCACCTGTTGGCTAGTGCCGCCGGCATCCCGGACATAGAGGGGCAGGGTGGGTAGCAGCGAGGACAAACTAGCCCAAAAGAGCCAGCCGGCTACAAACAGGACGCCCAAGTTGCGTCGCTGCGCTGACTGGAGCTGCCCAACTTTCCTCACATGCACTCCTGCTAAACCTAGAGGGGCACCCCTGGAGACTTCTGCACCAACTGCAAGCCTCCCTTGAGGCTCAGGCCCAGACAATTTTTGGGTGCTGATTTGCTTATCTTAATATCCAGGCTAGAGGCGGGCTGGGAGATTGAAGTGCAGGGATCCCCGTCAGGCCAACCTCAAA
The DNA here is from genome assembly GCF_047461515.1 of Synechococcus sp. W70.1. Classification (NCBI taxonomy): domain Bacteria; kingdom Bacillati; phylum Cyanobacteriota; class Cyanophyceae; order Synechococcales; family Synechococcaceae; genus Synechococcus; species Synechococcus sp. W70.1. Next base: position 42,386 of record NZ_JANSHH010000007.1, on the reverse strand, counting down.
CTGCCCCTCGAGGAGGTAGGTGGCAGCCTTCTTAAGGGTGGTCTCGGAGAGGTCAGGCAGCTCAAGCCGAGCCCGAATACGATTGAAGTTCCGCTGTAGGCCGTGCTGGTAGGTGGGGTCGTAGTGCTGCAGCAGCAGCTCCCGGACAAACTGCGGCCAGTCTTGGGCGTCGATGAGCTCAAACCAGCGCTGCAGACGCGCTCGGCCATAGCGGGCTTTTAGGGGCAGCAACTTCTCCTTGAGCGCCTGGGGATGGGCTATCCAGTGGGGATAGTGGGCAATCAACCCCTTCACGCGCTCTTCTAGGGGCAACTGCACCTCGATGCAGTCGGCTTGGGTGAGGGCTTGCCAAAGGGCAGGGGGCAGGTGGAGTTGGCCCACTTTGGCACTCTCTGCCTCCACCCAAACTGGCTTAGCGGGATCCCACTTGAGGAAGACCTGGACCAACTGGCTTTCAAAGCTCTTCTGGCTGGGCTGGGGCTTCCCCCACTCGGCCCCCAGAAGGGATCCCCGATGGCAGGCCAGCTCTTCCAGATCCAGGACTTGGGCCCCCTGCTGATGGAGATAGTGGAGCAACAAGGTTTTGCCGCTCCCCGTTGGCCCACAGAGCACTCGGTAGGTAAATTGCTGGGGCAAGGTCTGCAGTTGCCGACGCACCCAGGCGCGGTAGGTTTTGTATCCGCCTTGCAAGACAGTTACTTGCCAGCCCACCTGGGACAACACCAAGGCCAAGCTGGCCGAACGCTGTCCTCCCCGCCAGCAGTAGATCAGGGGGTGGTAGTCCCGGTCCTTGTCAGCAAAGTGGGTTTGCAGGTGACGGGCGATGTTCTGGGCCACCAGGCTGGCCCCCCGCTTGCGGGCTGTGAAGGGATCCACCTGCTTGTAGAGCGTGCCCACCTCCGCCCGTTCCGCATCGTCGAGCACAGGCAGGTTAATGGCCCCTGGCCAATGGTCTTCAGCATACTCTGCTGGCGAGCGCACGTCGATAATCTCGCTGTAGGTGTGCAGCCAGGGCTCGGCGGTAACGTGAATGGGAGCAGCCACAGGTGTGAGATTCTCTCTTGCTCGATCCTGACAGATTTCTGCCTGCGGGAGCAGTAGAATACCCCCTTTTGCAGGGATCCCTTGCGTTCGCGTAGCGCAAACGGTGCTTTGGGGCACAACGAGCATCCTGCTTTGACCTGGACTAGCTTGGCTAGTACGCTTGCCGGTGCGTCTTTTCTGGCAGGCATTTTGCCTAGGCGACGCTGAGGGCTAGGTACCTGCAGCTCGGGGGGAAGTCACGGCTGTGGAGATCCTTCTCTCTGGCGGGATGGTAGAAAAAGAAAGCATCGACCTGGATCAGAGCAGAAATGGTGCAACAGGCTGGCTATGGATCCTGGCGGTCCCCGATTAGCGCGGATTTGGTGGTAGCCGGATCCCTGCGCCTGGGACAACCGGTCTGGGAAGGGCAGGATCTCTACTGGATCGAGGGCCGGCCCCAGGAAAAAGGACGCAACGTCCTGAGGCGGCGCTTGGCTAACGGAAAGGTGGAGGAGCTGACACCGGAGCCTTTTAACGTGCGCACGCGAGTCCACGAGTACGGTGGCGGCGCCTACTGGGTCTCTGAGGGAGTGGTGTATTTCTGCAACTTTGCCGATCAACGGCTGTACTACCTGTCCCCAGGGGAGGAGATCCGGCCCCTCACCGAAGCTGGCCCCTACCGCTATGCCGACGGGGTGGTGGACAGGAGGCACCGGCGCATTCTCTGTGTGCGCGAGGATCATAGCCGCCAGGGAGAGCCAGAAAACACGCTGGTTGCCATTGACCTTGAAAGCGGAGCTCAGCAGGTTTTAGCCGGGGGCCACGATTTCTACGCCAGCCCGCGGCTCAGCCCAGACGGTCAAGCCCTGGTGTGGCTGACCTGGGATCACCCCCAGATGCCCTGGGACGGCACGGAGCTGTGGCGGGCTGAGGTTGCCCCCGACGGCAGTTTGGGAGAGCCCCAGAAACTGGCCGGCGGCCCGGCTGAGTCCATCTTCCAGCCCCAGTGGTCGCCGCAGGGGGAGCTTTACTTGGTTTCTGACCGCAGCGGCTGGTGGAACCTCTACCGCTGGGATCCCCAGGGCCCCCTTCCCCTCTGCCCTATGGAAGCCGAGTTTGGAGAACCCCAGTGGGTGTTTGGCTTGAGCACTTACGGCTTTTGTGAGGACGGGCGGATCCTGGCCATCTATCGCCAAGAGGGGCTCTGCCACCTGGCGCTTTTGGATCCCCGTTCAGGAGAGCTTCAGGAGATCCCCTTGTCCTACACCGAGCTGCACAACCTCCAAGTTAGCGGCGAAAAAGCTGCCTTTCTGGCCGCCTCCCCTAGCGAAGCCCCTGCCCTAGTCTGCTTGCATTTGCCGTCTGGACAGTTGGAGGTGGTGGCCCGCTCCAGCCATGTGGCAGTCGATCCAGAGTATTTGTCGATCCCCGAGCCCATCGCCTTTCCCACCTCAGGCGGGGCAGTGGCCTACGGCCTCTTCTATCCTCCCAAGAACCGCGACTTCGTGGCCCCTGCCGGCGAGAAGCCGCCTCTTTTGGTCAAGAGCCACGGTGGGCCCACAGGGGCAACGGCAGCTGTACTCGATCTCGGGATCCAGTACTGGACCAGTCGCGGGATTGCCGTTTTGGATGTCAACTACCGCGGCAGCAGCGGCTATGGACGGGCCTATCGGGAGGCCCTCAAGGGCCAATGGGGCGTGGTGGACGTGGAAGATTGCATCGCCGGGGCCAAGTTTCTGGCCCAACAAGGCCGGGTGGACGGGGAGCGATTGCTCATTCGCGGCGGCAGCGCTGGCGGCTATACCACCCTGGCGGCTTTGACGTTTCACAACGTCTTTAAGGCCGGCGCTAGCTACTATGGCATCAGCGACCTGGAAGCTTTGGCCAAAGAGACCCACAAGTTCGAGTCGCACTACCTCGACAGCCTCATCGGTCCTTACCCGGAGCGGCAGGATCTCTACCGCGAACGCTCTCCCATCTACCACCTAGAGGACCTCAATTGCCCGGTTATCTTCTTTCAGGGCCTGGAAGACGCTATCGTCCCTCCCAACCAGGCGGAGAGGATGGTGGCTGCCCTGCAGGCCAAAGGGATCCCAGTGGCCTACGTGCCTTTTGCTGGAGAGCAGCACGGCTTTCGCCAGGCAGCCAACCTCAAACGGGCCCTGGAGGCAGAGCTTTACTTCTATGCCCAGATCCTGGGGTTTCCCCTGGCAGAGCCCATCGAGCCAGTTGCAATCGAAAACTGGAGCCCTTCCCCTTGAGGACCGGCTCCCAGCCGGTAAGGAGCTCGAGACTTTGCCGTTGAGTATCGTAAAGGCATGGGGATCCCGAGGAGCAACCGAGGACGCTGGCGGCGATGGGTTGTTGGCGCTTTGGCAGCAGGCGGAGCGCTGAGCGGTGCCCTTTGGGGCTTTTACACCTGGGCAGAACCTGTCGAGATGGCGGCAGTGCCTCCAGCACCCCTGAGCTCGACTGCTGGCGCGGCCTTTTTGCGCGCCTACAAAGCCTTGCAGGCCGGCCAAGCCCAAGCGGCCCTGGAGGACTTGCAAGGCTTGGAAGAGAAGCTACCCGTTCTAACCGATGAGATTTGGAAGCTCAGGGCCCAGGCCTACGAAAAGCTGGGGGATCGAGAAACTGCTCAGAGGGTCTGGTGGCCCAAGATTTTGCAGGAGTACCCCCACAGTCCTGTAGCCGCCTATGCTCTTTGGGGAATGGGCCAGGTGGAGCAACTGCGGCAGCAATTTCCCACCCACCCCTTGACTGCTCGCGCCCTCAAGCACTTGCTGGAGCAGGATCCCAACCGCTATGACCTGCTGCGGGATTTGGCCCAACATCACCCGCAAACCCCTGGGTTAACCCCCCTCCTGGATCGCTGGCGGCAAGCCCAAGAGGGATCCCTTACGGCCTCCGACTGGCAGATCCTGGCCGATGCCTACTGGGAGCAACGGGAGTACGGCAAAGCCGCCCGCGCCTACAGGTACGCCCCTGCCACCCCCCAGAACCTCTACCGCTGGGGCCGCAGCCACCAGATCTCGCGAGAGCTCCCCCAGGCCAGGGCCGCCTACCAGGCGCTACTGGCGCAATTTCCCAACGCTGCAGAGGCCTCCCTCACCCGGCGTCGCCTGGCCGAGCTGAGCGACCTGCCGACGGCAATCCAGTTACTTCGCCAGGTGGGATCCGGCTCGGATCCAGAGGCCCCAGAGGCTCTCCTCAGCCTCAGCCAGCTTCATGAGCGCAACAACAGCCCCCAGTTGGCCCAAGCGGTGCGGCAGGCTCTTTGGGAGCGCTTCCCGGCCAGCGAAGCAGCAGCCAACGCCGCCTGGACAGTGGCTTGGCGCCAGGCGCAGGCGGGCAACCTGAGGGCAGCTATTGCTGTGGCCCAGCAGATTGGCTTGGCCCAGCGGGATACGGAAATGGGGGCGCAACTACTTTACTGGGCAGGCAAATGGCGGGAACGACTGGGGGACATGGCGGCGGCGCGGCAAACCTATCAGCAGGTGCTGCAGCGATTTCCTCGCACCTACTACGGCTGGCGGGCGGCGGCGCAACTGGGCTGGCCAGTAGGAGATTTCTCCAGCGGGCGCCAAAGGGTTGAAGTGGATTTCCAGCCGGTTCGCCAACCTCTGCCTGCTGTTTCCGAGGCCACCCAGGCCCTGCATTTGCTCGGCGCTAGCCAAATGGCCTGGGAGCGCTGGCAGGGGGAAATGGCTTTGCAGAAACGGGATGCGGGCCAGATGAGTGTGGCCGAGCGCTTTGCAAGTGGCATTTTGCGCAACAACGCCGGCGAGCACCTGCGGGGCATCAACCAGGTGGCTGCCCTGCGCTTTAGCACCGAGGCGGATCCGCTGCTGGAGAGTTTAAGGCAACGGCAAGACTTCTGGCAGGCCCTCTACCCGCTGCACTACTACGCCAGCCCCGAGAACAGGTGGGAGAGGGATCCCCATGCCCAGCCTGGCCTGGCCCACTGGGCGCAACAGTTTAACCTCAATCCCCTGATGGTGGCGGCCTTGATTCGCCAGGAATCCCGCTTTGAGCCGGAGATCGTCTCGGCCTCAGGAGCGCTGGGCTTGATGCAGGTGATGCCTGCCACCGGCCGCTGGATTGCCCAAAAAATTGGCCTAGCCCAGTACAGCCTCACCAACCCTGCCGACAACCTTCGCCTGGGATCCTGGTACTTCGACTACACCCACCGGGCCTATCAAGACAACACCCTGCTGGCCCTGGCCAGCTACAACGGCGGTCCCGGCAACGTCGCCAAGTGGCTGAGCCAATTTGGCTTTGAGGATCCCGACGAGTTTGTGGAGCAGATCCCCTTTGCCGAAACCCGCGGCTATGTCAAGGCGGTGTTCGGCAACTACTGGAACTACTGGCAGCTCTACACGCGGGAAGGACGCACCCTGGCCAGCGCGCTCCAGCTAGAGGCTAGACCGGTGCCGGGAAGAGGTCAGCCGCTCCCTCAGCAGTTGCACCGAGTAGGCCGCCAGCCCCAAGCCTACCATGACAAACATGAAGGCAACTAGAGAAACGGAGCCCACCAACAGGTAGCGCACCAAAATGCCGACTCCCCGTGCCAGGGATCCGCTGTCTAGATCAACAGGCGGCAGCTTGGCCAGCATTGAGAGCAGCAATTGCAGGAAACCGTAGCCTAGGCCGGCAGCAAAGGTGGCCCCCAAGAGAGCGCTGAGGGGATGGGGGGATCCCGGAGAGGAGGAAGACATGGGGCAACACGGGAGAGCTCACCTTTATTGTAGGCTCCAGCGTAGAATGTGAAGGTTTGCTAGCGGAAGACGATGGGGAGCGGATTGGAAGCGGTTTCCCACTACGAGGTTTTGGGAGTCTCCATGCAGGCGACGGCAGCCGAGATCAAGCGTGCCTACCGCCGCTTGGTCAAGTACTACCACCCCGATAGTCTGCTAGCCAAAAAGGATCAGGCCGCTGCTGAGCGGATCCGCCAGATCAACGCCGCTTACGCTGTGCTCCGGGATCCCCAAGCCCGCCGCGAATACGACCGGCAACTGCTTGCCAGCCAGACCTGGCGCCGCTCTCAGCCGAAAGCCTCCCCGCCGCCGACGGTCAGCCAAGAAGCCCTCCTCCGCGAAGACTGGATTCGGCAGGTTTACACCCCCCTGAACCGAGTCTTGGGATCTCTATTGGCTTCCCTAAAACCCCAGCTAAACGCTCTGTCCGCCGATCCCTTCGATCCCGAGTTGCTGGCGGCCTTTGGCCTATACCTAGAGGAATGCGCGCAGAAATTGGCCCAAGCTCAGCAGATCTTTCGCCGTCTTCCCAACCCCAGCAGCTTGGGGAAAGTGGCTTCCTGCCTCTACTACGCCCTCAACCACCTGGAAGATGCTCTGGAGGAGCTGAGCCATTTTCCGCTTAACTTCGACGACCGCCACCTGCACACCGGGCAAGAGCTGTTTCGACGGGCCCAAGAGCTGCGCCGAGAGGCTGGCCAGGCCTATGCCAAGATCTCCCTCTAGCGGGATCGAGCCCATGCTGGCTTGCCTTCGCGATAGCAGTGCCGCCGGACCCTGGACCCGCGCACCTGCGCCCACAACGGCTTGGCTGGCGTCCTGCAGCAAGCTAGCTGCCTCGACAAACAGCAGCAACTGAGGGATCCGGGCGTGGGCAAGACCCTCTCAATCGGCCTCTTCGCCCTGCTGAGGATCCGCAGAGGATGACGCTCCTAGTGACTTGGCCTGGGCAGCCGCAGGGGCAGGCTTGTGCCAGTGCAGGCCAATTAGGGCGTCGTAAAGAAAGCTCCAAAACTCACCCTTTCGCCAAATGCCCAGGGTTTGGTGGCAGTTGCGAGCGTCCAGCTCTGGCTTAGCCACCCAGTAGGCCGCCTGATACTTGTACCAGGGAACCGAAGGCCAGAGGTGGTGGATGAGATGGTAGTTCTGTCCCAACAGGAGGATGTTGGCTAGCCGGCTAGGGTAGACCCTGGCGTTGTACCACCGCTCCTGAGATTGAAAGGGGCGATGGGGCAGGTAGTCGAAAAACAAGCCCAGTAGAAGCCCCATGATAAAAGCAGGGGGCAGCCAGTAGTTCAGGAGGTAGTCGGTGTAGCCGAAGTGGAAGGCCAAGGCAAAGGTCAAGACCACTACTAGCCGACTCAAAGCCCACTCCAGCAGGTCCCAGCGGCCTTTGCGCCAGAGCTGCCGCTTGAAGAAAAACACCTCGTGGTAGAAAAAGCGCGGCGCAATAAGCCACAGCGGCCCCCCCGTGGAGACGTAGTGATCCGGATCGTTCTCAGGATGGTTGACGTGGGCATGGTGTTGCATATGCACCCGCTTAAAGACAGGGTAGACAAAGCCCTGCAACAGAGCAGATCCATGCCCCATAGCCTCGTTCAAAAAGCGGTTGCGGTGGGCTGAGCCATGGGAGGCATCGTGGATTACCGTGCCCAGCACATAGAGGGCGACAAAGTTTAGCCAGAACACCAACCAGCGGGGCCAATGCCAAAAGGCATACCCACAAAAGCAGGCGGCTGACAGCGCCACGGACCCTAGAAACATCAATAGGGTGGGATTCCAAAATTCTGGCGGCGGCCCCAGCAGCTCACGGGGTAAGGTAAAGGGCCTGGAGTCCGGTTGCGGAGTCACAGCAGCAGTCATCGGCAGCCATCCTTGAGTGTGCACAGCGCAGACGGTGGGGATGGTTTAAGGCAACCCGCCAAACCCCAGCAAGCGTCAGGGATAAACTTTGTTAACTTTCGTTAGTATACGGCACAGAACTGCTCAGCTTGTCCCGTCAGGCCTGATTTTCCCGCCAACCCCAACTGCCGCCGACAGGGATCCCGGCAAGAACTGTTGTGAGGTTTTGTTGCGGCCTCTGTTGCAATTCATGTGAAGATCGCGGGGGGATCCCTTTAAGCCTTGCAAAACAGGGGTAATCTAGGGGGCGGTTAACCTAAGCCAAGGAGGAAAACCATGCTGCCCCTTGTTGCGCCGCTAGCTATAACCGCTCACACCAGCCCCTGGTCTCCCCTAAGCGCGGTGATCATTCTGCTCTGCACGGGACTGGCATACCTGAGCTTCAAGTCCTCTTCGGGGGTGGCTTCAGAAACTGGACCGGTGTTGGGGATGACCTGGCCAGAAGTCCTGGGAGTTGCCAGCTTTGGTCATCTGCTGGGGGTAGGAGTAATCTTGGGCCTCTCCAACATGGGGGTTCTCTAGGTTGCATGGCAACGCAAGCCCTGGCCTTCTTGCCAAGCGCTCTGCACTGCTGCTGCGACCGAGGACAAGTCGCCTTGTGCTAGCCTAGTTATGGCTCTGCCAGTAAGGTGGCGACGCAGCTTCTTGAAAGCACTCCTGCCCTCAGGGTTCTCCTCTAGTCCTTGATTCACCGGACCTAACTAACCTTCTGCCTTGACGTAGATGGGCTGAGCTAGTAGGCTAGCAGGTACATCTTCTTGAGTAGGCGTTTTGCCTAGGCTAAAGTTGGCTCCGTCTTTAGCCGGTGTGCCTTAGGTGGGCAAGGAGCAACTACCTGCAGCTTGCGGGGAAGTCGCGCCTGTGGAGATCCCTCTGGCGGGGTAGTAGAGGTGAACTCTACTACTAGCTACGGGTCGTGGAAGCAGGAAGAAAGCCTCAACGCCGAGCGAAAGTCTGCTTTTGCCCGGGGTTGAATAAGTCTTTCAGAGCGGTTCAGGAAAACTGCGACCCAGCCAAGATCTGGAGCCAATAGGAAAATCCCTAACGAACTCGTTTCTCTAGTCCCACTTCCTTCCTGGTGAGGTTTGGTGTCATGCCTGTAACGATGCTCCTGGCTGCTTTGCCAGAAGGCTATGAACTGTTCGACCCACTGGTCGATATTTTGCCGATCATCCCCGTTCTGTTTTTCCTGCTTGCCTTTGTCTGGCAGGCGGCGGTGGGCTTTAAGTAACGTCCCAGTCGGCTGGAATCGGTAGCTCCGGCTTGCCCCTCTTGCACTCGCGGAGGGGTTAGTTGTCTTTGCAGAATGCCCTGCCCCAGGCTAGTAGCTCTTCTAGAGGAGTCAGAGGTCGCGGTCAAGGACACCGGTAATCCAGAGCACTCCTGCCAAGCAGACAAAGTGGGCGAAGGTGACGTTGATATTGGCAGCCAAGAGCAGTACTCCTGTTACCTGGTTGGCCTGGGTGCGGGCGAAAATGCGTGCCAATAGCTCGCCGACTTGGGCTTCCATGCCAATCAAAGCCAGGAACGCTCCAATGAGGCTGACGTAGGTAACCAACTGCAATTGCTTGGGCAAATCGAATTGGCCTGAGGCAGTAGCGGAAGCTGAGCGGCGCTCTGCGTGCAGCAAGTAGCGCCAGTTGAGGAAGAGGCCGGCTGCTAGAGTGAGTAAAGTCAGCAGAGTAAACCAGAAGGCGATAGTGGCCCCCAGCGAGTCATCTCGATAGACGGTATTCTGGCCAATTAAAAAACCAAGCCACAGCAGCAGGGCCGTTGCCCCCAGAACCCCCTGAAACCAGAACCCAAAGCGGCGCGTCAAGCGCAAGCGAGACCGCATGCGCTCAACCGTCGCCCCTCCTAGCTGCGACATGGGTCCGCTCATCCTTCTTCCCCCGCTCTCTATCCGCTTCCAGCCTATCCCCATCCTCTGCCCCCCGTCACCGAAAGGCGCGGCGCAGAAGCCTCTACCTTAAGCCGTGGGGTCATCTAGAAGGCTAGGGCTTGCGATGGGAGTCCCTGCTTTGCAGGCGCAGGATTTCCGCCTCGATGCGTTGTTTGAGCTCTTTTCCTTCTTCAGAGCGAATCCACAAGGTGATGCGGTTATATTCCGGCACGGTCATGCCATGGCGGGTGATGATCTCGGTGGCGGTGCGAATGAACTCCCGCCGGATTTGATCCTTGGTGGCCGGATCCTCGGTAGCCTGAGAGCGCTGCTGGGCTTCCTGCCGGTGGGGCTCCATCTCCAAGACGATGCGGGCATACTTGGTAACCTGTTCATCGCTTAGAGCTAGGGGAGTGGCAGGGGTTTGGGCTACAGCCAGGGAAACACCCACCAGCGGGATCCAGGTACAAACCCAGATCAAGCCCACCAGCCCTTTCTGGGCCACGCTTGCCAGCGAGAGTGCCGCTCCTCCTTTCCGACCTGCTTGACCAAACACCGCTACTATCTCCCCACCCAATCACTGCGTTGCCGGTGTCGCTGGGATCTTCTCCTAGGTGTAGCTTTTGTCTGCAACCCGCTTCAAGCTACCCCAGGCAAGCCACCGCCAGTTGTCGCCGGCGCCTACTTCTTTTGACCAAAAAGTGGCCCTAAGGTTCCTGCTGGGGCCTTGAACAGCCCAGAAGGGGGATAATGAGGGTGGATTGCTGGTTGTGGCTTTATGAACTTGGAACGTCGCCCGGTTTTCCCTTTCACGGCCATTGTTGGCCAGGAAGAAATGAAGCTGGCCCTGCTCCTCAACGTTATCGATCCCCGCATCGGCGGCGTGCTGATCATGGGGGATCGGGGCACGGGCAAATCCACCACCATCCGCGCCTTGGCCGATCTCCTTCCCAAAATTGAGGTCGTCAAAGGGGATCCCTTCAACAGCCATCCGCGGCAGCGGGATCTGATGAGCGATCAGGTGTGGGAGCGCCTGCAGGCAGGAGAAACCCTGGAAACCACCTGGATCCAGGTGCCGATGGTGGACTTGCCCCTGGGGGCCACCGAAGACCGGGTCTGCGGTACTCTGGATATCGAGCGGGCTCTCTCCCAGGGGGTGAAGGCCTTTGAGCCGGGGCTTCTGGCCAAGGCCAACCGCGGCATCCTCTACGTGGACGAGGTCAACCTCCTGGACGACCACCTGGTGGACGTGCTGCTGGATGCGGCGGCCTCCGGCTGGAACACCGTCGAGCGGGAGGGGATCTCCATTCGCCACCCAGCCCGCTTTGTGCTTGTGGGATCCGGCAACCCCGAGGAAGGGGAGCTGCGCCCCCAGCTTCTGGATCGCTTCGGCATGTTTGTCCGCATCGAAACGGTGCGGGATCCGGCCCTGCGAGTGCAGATTGTGGAAGAGCGCAGCCAGTTCGACGCCGATCCCCAGGCTTTCTTAGCCAAATACGCCGATGCCCAGCAGCGCCTGCGGGAGCGCATTGAAAAAGCCCAACACCTGTTGCCGCAGGTGGGGATTGATCCCGAATTGCGCTTGAAGATCTCCGGCGTGTGTGCGGCCTTGGAAGTCGACGGGCTGCGGGGAGATATCGTCACCAACCGGGCGGCCAAGGCCCTAGCGGCTCTAGAAGGGCGTACGGAAGTTACTGTTGCCGACATTCGCCGGGTGATTAGCTTGTGCTTGCGCCACCGCCTGCGCAAGGATCCTCTGGAAACCATCGACTCCGGCTACAAGGTCGAGAAGGCCTTTAGCGAGGTGTTTCAGGTGAGCCTGGAGAGCGCTGCCTAGCCCTTGCTCCCAACCCCTCCTCCAGGGGGGGAGTTAGGCAAACAGGGTTTCTAGTTTGTTGGCGATGGCAGCAATCCAGGCTTGCTCCTGGCGGCTGAAGCTGCGCGGCCTGTCACTGCCCAAGATAAGGCATCCCTTTTGGCCAATGGGCTGGCAGAGAACCGCCTGGGATCCGGCCGGCAACAGGCCCTCGAACTCGGCGCGGGCGGGGAAAAATCGCAGATCCCCTAGGTAAACCGGCTGCCCCGTCTTCAACACCTGCTGCAGAGTGCCTTGGGGCTGGAGGGAGGGCAACTGGCCAGGGCTAGCTAGGATCCCTCGCTGCAGCAGAGTGCGTCCCTCCACCCAGATCACCACGGTGCGGGCGGCGGTAGTGCTAAGGAGAGTGTGGGAGGCCCAGGCCAGCTCCAGTTTTTCGCGTTCAGACAGCTCAGGATGCCAATCGCAACCTGGACTCCCCTGCAGGGTAGCGGCCTGGGGAGGACGGGGCTGAACCTGCTGCCACAAAAGGCCAGTTAGGATTAAGACGGCGCTGAGAAAGATCCCCAAAGCGTCAGAGCGGGATTGACTGGCCAGCAGCTCCGGCGTAAAGGCCAGCCGGTTGATGACTAGGAGAATGCTGCCCAAAACGCCTGCCACCAAAGGCAGTCGCCGCAGCCAGCGGTTGGGATCTCGCTTGACCCTCAAAGCAGGAAGAGACGTCTAGCGCTAAGTCCAGTCTAGAGCTACCCAAGGTCTTAGAGGCGGCTCCAGATGCCGAGGCGCTCTTGGCGAGCTCTTTTTTCCAGGCCGCGGAAGTAGCTGTCGTACTTGATGTTGTGGGTGTAGGGGGCGATGCGAGCCAAGCCGTTGCGCACCAGCATGGCGTTCATCTGCTGGCCCTCCAGCCAGACATAGGCTTCCACCAAGCCAGTGGCATCGACGTTGCGCAGCAGCTTATCCCCTTCCAGCTTGACCGTGCGGCGGAGGATGCGCTCACGCATTAGCTCAAGCGCCTGCTGATAAAAAGGATCCTCCTGGGGGCTGAGGCCCTGGATCCCGGCCAGCCGGATCAAGCGCAATTTCTGTTCCCCTTCAATCTGCGCCACCAGCGTGTCGCCATTGACCACGCCCACCACCACTGCCTCGGGGTAGCGATCAAAGTAGTGGTTATCGAAGTAGAAGGGGGTGTCAGGCACAACCCGCCGCTCTCCAAACCCGTGGCCGGGAAGAACAGGCAGGGCTAGGAGCCATCCCAACACCGCCCAGCCAAAAGCCATACGCCGGAACATCCTCTTCCCCCAGGGACACCTAAGGCGTAATGGTAGCGGCAACTCTCAGCTAGGCAACCCCTTGCCAGCCAAGGTTCTCTCATGAATAGGGATTTTGGGTGAGGAACTCCCGATCTAGCGGTAGGGGAGCCACTGGCTGGGTAAGGGTAAACTGACCGCTGGCAATCCACTGTTTGAGAATCTCGGCAACTTGCATCGAGCGGCGCAGGCTGACTAGGGGGGCAGTGCGCACCTTGCGGCCATTGAGGACAATGTAGCCGGATTTGAGCTGGGCATAGCTCACCAGGCCAAAGGTGGGCCGCACCCGCCGGGGGATAGAAAAGTCAATCACGGGCGCCACCAAATCTTTGTCCCGGATGGCAATGGGCTCCAAATCGCTGGGGGAAAGGATGGGGATGGGGATCCCAACCCCTAACATCAAGCTGGGGCCGTAGTTGCGGAAGTAGCAGCCTCGCACCCATTCGGCTTGCATCTGTTTGGCGTCGCCAATCAAGGCCAGGGTGGCTGCGGGGCCAATGGGAGTTTGGTTGGGCAGCCGCTTTTGCAGCGGAAAGTGTTGGGTACCTTCCCAAGCTATATAGCCGATGCCGCCCCCTAGAAAGATGCGGCTGCCAATCCCCACCCGGCGCAGGAGGGGATCATTGAGCAGGGGGCATAGCTCGCCGGGATTGGAATAGATGGCGTTGCCCAGGTTGGGCTCCAACAGGCCCAAGTAGGTGTACAGCGGCCGATCGCCGCCATTGACGCCGACAATGAAGTTTTGGTAGGCGTTGCGGGGGTTGAACAGGTAGAACTGGTTAAGCTGATCCCGCGTCAGCAAGGTCTCGTAGTCGGCGCGGGGATAGCAGTCGGTTACTTGGCCAATGGCCCGCAGGTGCACCCGCTTGCCGGCAACCAGATCGGCGATGACATGGCCCCCTCCATAGGGCTGGTCAGTCTGCTCACTGGGCTGGGCCGCCCCGATGTAGAGATCGACAGCCCCAAAGCCGGCATAGGCGGGCACACCATTTAACCAGGCCTGGCGAATCTTGATTGGGGGATCCGTGTGCCCTAGGTTGAGGATCGCTCCCGAGGACTCCATCGGCTCAAAGGTACCGGTGGTTACCACGTCCACCTGCTCGAAGGCCTCCTCAAGGCTAAGGGTAGCTAGCTTGGCCTTGGCCTCCTGAGCCGTCCACACCCGCACCCGGCCTTGGAGAATCCGCCGGTTAATTTCGTCTAGAGTTCTTTCCATATAACTGCAGGCAGTCCGCGTTCCTTTGGGGCAGCGCTCTCGAATGGCTATCAATAGCTTAGATGGGCAAGAAGGCCTCAGGGAGGCAAGCTGCTAGCGGTGGCGGTAGGGCGTCCCTGGGCAGGGTAGGCCAGGCGGGCCGCCAAACTATCGGGCTTCTTGAGGATCTGGCTAGGCAGCGCGGCTTTCCTCTCCCTCCAGGTGGACTTGCCCTTCCAGCAAAGCCAGGGTTAGCCGGTCAAGGGCCTCCAGATCCAATTCGTCGTAGAACCGTTCTTGGAGGAGATAGCAGATTTGGGATTCTTGTTCGCGGGTGAGGCAGGCACTCTGGAGAACTGATTCGACAATTAGGCGAATGGACATGGGGCAGCGCTCTAACTCAACTACCCCTATGAAATTCAGAAGGAGGAGGAGACAGCCGTGATCCAAGTCAAATGGCCATCCTCAGTCAGGGCCTAGCCAAGCAAGCCCGCTGCCGGCAGGGGCAACTCTGCCGCCGCTGCCGCATCCAGCAGCCACAGCAGCCGCCCTCTAGGGTTGACGCTCTGACAAGGCAGGTGGGCCTCCGTCGTCAGCGCCTTTTTGACAATCTCGGCTTTGCTAGCTCCGGCAACCAAAAACACCACCTGGGCCGCCTGGTTTAGGACAGGATAGGTCAGGGTCAGGCGCGGCTCCTCTCCTTTCTGCCCCACGGTTACCCAGCGGTGTTGCACCTGCAGGGCGGCTGTGCCGGGGAACAAGGAAGCCGTATGGCCGTCCTCCCCCACTCCCAGCCAGATGAGATCAAAGGCAGGACATTCGTTGCCGAAAACCCGCCGCAGGGTTGCCTCGTATTCCGCTGCATCCCGCAAGGGATCCCCTGCCTGGGTAGGCATGGGAAAGACCTGCGAGGCAGGAACCCCGACCGTCTCCAGCAGGATCCGCCGTACCATGCCGTAGTTGCTCTCGGGGTGATCCGGGGGAACGTAGCGCTCATCCCCCCAGAACAACCAGGTTTGCTGCCAAGGGATCCCTGGCGTCTGGGTTAAAGCGGCATACAACTTTCGCGGGGTGTTTCCTCCTGCCAAAGCTACCGTAAAGCGACCCCGTTGACGAATGGCCGCCGCAGCCTGCTCCTGCCAGATCTCCACCGCCCGGCGGAAAAGAGCTGCCCCCTCCGGCCAGATTTCCAACTGGAACCCTTGCATCGGTGCCTTCTACTGCCTTAGCCGGGCCAAAGGGATCCCCCTAAGAAGCGACTGCCATCTTCTTGGTTTCCGCCTGGATTTTCTCGTAGAGGGATCGCAGCTTTAGGCCCACAATGACCTGGATGAGCCCGGAGCCGTTGCGGGATCCCGGATATTCGGGGTGCTTGCGCAGAAGCTCTGTCAGCTCGCCGTAATAGCGGGTCGACAGATTGCTCAGGTGGTTCTCGATGTAGATGACCTCCTCCAGCTTGTCGAAGCTGCCGTCAATTTCCAACACCGAGACCGGATGGTCGAAATAGGTGGAGGGGCCGTAGTGTAGGCGAATGCCGGGATAGGAGCAGGTTAGCTTCTTGCCGCACGGGATCCAGTCAATGGTGGAGCCTTCGTCAAATAAATAGACGTGGTCAAAGTACTTCACCCCCTCGCGCTGGATCAGGCGCACCCGCAACACCTTGTGCTCTGGATCCAGCTCTGGCAGAAGCTTAGTGGGCAGCACCTCAATCACCACATCGGCATAGCGCTTCTGCACATCGACGTAGGCCTCGAAATCCGGGCGGCGGGCCTCGATGGAGCGCAGCACATCCTCATAGGTGTGGCCCCGCTCTGCCATGTCCCGCTTAACCTTCCAGGCAACCTTAATTTCCGGCGCCAGATCCAGATAGATCTTAAAGTCCAGCAACTCCCGCACCCGCTCGTCGTACATGGGGTGAAGGCCCTCCAAGACGATGATGGGGCTGGGATCCACCCGCTCAGGGGGGTCGATGGTCCCCGTCTCGTGGTTGTAGATGGGCTTCATCACGCTCTGGCCATTTTTGAGGGCCTTGGCCTGCTCGTACATGAGGTCGAAGTTGTTAGCGCGGGGATCCAGCGCCGTAATGCCCTTTTCCTTGCGCTGTTGGCGATCCAAGGAGTGGTAGTCATCTAGACAAATGGTGGTGATGAGATCCCGGCCAAACAAGTCACTCAGCCGCCGCAAAAACGTGGACTTGCCACAGCCAGAATCTCCAGCAACACCAATCATCACAATGCGTTCGGGACTGCTTGCCATGGGAACTCCTTGGGGATAGGCGGGGCAAAACTGCAAGGAGGCTTCTAAAACTTTATGGCTTTGCATATTACCACAAGACGCTCCACCGCAAGCGAGCCTGAGGCTGGAAAAGCTGGCGCTGGCAGAAGATAAACCATTTCCTGGGCAGTGCAGGCGTTTTTCTGGATGGGCAAGGGAGACGCCGCCAGTTGACAGGGCAGGTTCCCTTCCGCAAAGGCAGCCTGCTAAGGTGTTTGCTGTAGCTACCACTGCCAGGAGCAGATCCCAGTCATGGTTGCCAGCGCCCAAAAACGAGAAGTTGTGGTCAATCTCTACCGCCCCAATGCCCCTCTAGTTGGCCAATGTTTGGAGACCTACTCCCTTGTTGAGGAAGGGGCACCTGGCCTAACCAAGCACATTGTGCTTAGCCTGCCCGATCCCAACTTCCGCTACCTGGAGGGCCAGAGCGTTGGCATTATTCCTCCTGGCGTCGATGCCCAAGGCAAGCCCCACAAGCCCCGCCTCTACTCGATCGCCTCCACCCGCTACGGCGACGATGGCGAGGGACGCACGGTTTCTTTGAGCGTGAAGCGGGCCGAATACGTGGATAAGGAAACCGGCCAGCCGGGAGTGGGAGTCTGCTCGGGCTTCCTCACCGATCTCCGAGCTGGGGATGAGGTGATGATCACGGGGCCGGCTGGGAAGACGTTCCTCCTGCCGGAGGATCCAAACGCCAACCTGATCTTAATTGCCACTGGCACGGGCATTGCTCCTTTTCGGGCTTTCATCAAGCATTTGCTCGAGGAGGATCCCAACTACCAAGGCAAGATCTGGCTGTTTTTTGGGGTACCCACCACTTCCAGCCTGCTGTATCGGGGCGACCTGGAGGCCTGGAAAGCTGAGCATGGGGATCGCTTTCGCGTCGACTACGCCATCAGCCGCGAGCAGCAAACCCCCGATGGCAAAAAGATGTATGTGCAAAACCGCATGGCCGAGTACGGCGCCGAGCTGTGGGAGATGCTGCAAAAACCCAACACCTACGTCTACATCTGTGGTCTCAAGGGGATGGAAGATGGCATCAACAGCGTCATGGCTGCCGTAGCCCAACAAGCAGGCCAAGACTGGAGCAGCTTCCAGAAGGAGCTCAAGAAAGCTAGCCGCTGGAACGAGGAAACCTACTAGGGGGTCCTGGAGGTTTCTGGAGCGGCCAAAGCATGCCAAAATGCTGGTATCTAGGCTCCCCAGAGCAAAAGGTTTTCCAGGAGTCCTAAGCTGTGGACGCGCGCTACAATCCCCAGGCCATTGAAAGGAAATGGCAGGCCCACTGGCGTGAAATTGGGTTGGATCGCACGCCAGAGCTAACAGCAGAAAGCCGCAAGTTCTATGCCCTGTCGATGTTCCCCTACCCCAGCGGCAGCCTGCACATGGGGCATGTGCGCAATTACACCATCACGGATGTCATTGCCCGCCACAAGCGGATGCAGGGGTATGCGGTGCTGCACCCCATGGGGTGGGACGCTTTTGGCTTGCCGGCAGAGAACGCCGCCATTGACCGGGGGATCCCGCCGGCCAAGTGGACCTACCAGAACATTGCCCAGATGCGGGATCAACTGCAGCGGCTGGGGCTTTCCTACGACTGGGAGCGGGAGATCACCACCTGCGCCCCCGACTACTACAAATGGACGCAGTGGCTGTTCCTGCAGTTTTTCAAGGCAGGCCTGGCCTACCAAAAGGAAGCGCCGGTGAACTGGGATCCCGTGGATCAGACCGTCCTGGCCAACGAGCAGGTGGATGCGGAAGGGAGATCCTGGAGATCTGGGGCTCGGGTGGAAAAGCGCCTCCTCAAGCAGTGGTTTCTCAAGATCACGGCCTATGCCGACCAACTCCTGGCTGACCTGGAGAAGCTCTCCGGCTGGCCAGAGCGGGTGCGCACCATGCAGGAGAACTGGATTGGCCAGTCGGTAGGGGCTAGAGTTCTCTTCAAAACCGAAACAGGGGAAGAGCTGCCGGTGTTTACCACCCGGCCTGATACCCTCTGGGGAGCCACCTTTATGGTGCTGGCGCCGGAGCATCCTTTGGTGGAGAAGCTCACCACCCCCGAGCAGCAGGCTGCCGTCAAAGCCTACCAGGCCGAGGCCGCTGCCCGCAGCGAGATCGAGCGCAGCGCTGAGGATCGGGAAAAGACGGGCGTCTGGACGGGCTCCTACGCCATCAACCCCGTCAACCAAGAGCGCATCCCCATTTGGATTGCCGACTACGTGTTGATGGGCTATGGCACAGGGGCCATCATGGCCGTGCCTGCCCACGACCAGCGGGACTTTGAGTTTGCCCGCAAGTTTGGCCTGCCCATCAAGCTGGTGGTGCAGCCGCCTCAGGGTGGGGTGGAGACTGCTGAAGATCTGCAGGCGGCCTGGACAGGGGAGGGGGTGTTGATAAACTCCGGCCCCTTGAACGGAATCCCGGTGGGCAAGGGCCCAGGGCAAAGTGTGGAAAGGGCCATCGCCTGGCTGGAGGACCAGGGGCTAGGGGAACGGCAGGTCAACTACCGCCTGCGCGACTGGCTTATCTCGCGGCAGCGCTACTGGGGCTGCCCCATCCCGGTCATCCACTGCCCCCATTGCGGCATTGTGCCGGTGCCGGAAGAAGATCTGCCAGTGCTCTTGCCAGAAGATGTAGAGCTGACGGGGCGAGGCGGATCCCCATTAGCCCAACTGGAGGAGTGGGTGAAGGTGAAATGCCCCACCTGTGGCGCAGAGGCCCGCCGGGAAACGGACACCATGGACACCTTCATCTGCTCGTCCTGGTATTTCCTGCGCTTTAGCGATCCCCGCAACGACCGCGAGATCTTCCGCAAGGATCTGGTCAACGCCTGGCTGCCGGTGGATCAGTACGTGGGTGGCATCGAGCACGCCATCTTGCACCTGCTCTACGCCCGCTTTTTCACCAAAGTGCTGCGGGATCTGGGGTTGCTGAATTTCGATGAGCCCTTCTCCCGCCTGCTAACCCAGGGGATGGTGCAGGCGCGCACTTACTACAACCCCAACAAGTCCGGCAAGGATCGCTGGATCCCCACAGCGCTGGTTAAGGATCCCAACGATCCGCGGGATCCCGAAACCGGCGAGCCTCTGCAAGTTATCTACGCTACGATGTCCAAATCCAAGGGCAACGGTGTGGATCCGGAAGAGGTGCTGGCCAACTATGGGGCAGACACGGCCCGCATGTTTATCCTCTTCAAGGCGCCACCGGAAAAGGACTTGGAATGGGACGATGCCGACGTGGAAGGGCAGTTCCGCTTTCTCAACCGCGTCTGGCGGCAGGTGTACGACTTTGTCAGTCGCGGTGGCGGGACGGCGTCCTTGCAGGCCAAAGTCGAGGTGGGATCCCTGACCAAGGCGGAAAGGGATCTGCGCCGCGCCGTCCACACGGCCATCAAGGAAGTCAGTGAGGATCTGGAGGAGTACCAGTTCAACACTGCCATTGCCGAGCTGATGAAGCTGAGCAATGCCCTAGCCGAGGCGGGGATCCCGGACTCGCCAGTTTATGCAGAAGGGATCCGCACCCTGGTCTTGCTCCTGGCGCCCTTTGCCCCCCACATTGCCGAAGAGCTGTGGCAGGCCCTAGGCGGTACCGACTCGGTGCATCGCCAGTCTTGGCCCAGCTACGACCCGGCGGTGCTGGTGGCCGATACGGTCACGATTGTGGTGCAGGTCAACGGCAAGCTGCGCGGCTCCTTTGAAGCCCCTGCCGATGTCACGCCGGAGGAGCAGGAGCGGCTGGCTCTGCAGTCGGAAGCGGCCCAGAAGTATCTCCAAGGGGCGACGCCGAAGAAGGTCGTCGTGGTGCCGAAGAAGCTGGTCAACGTGGTTGTCTAGCTCTCCGTTTGCTCAGGTAACCTCCCCCCCTGCATAGGCAAGACCCAGGAGCAGGGCTTAGGATACTGCCTTGGGGTTTAGTTCTTGTCTGCCTATGCGCAAGCGGTGGGTTCTCAAGCCGCAGCAGCTTCCTCTGCTGTGGATGGCCATTCAGCTAGCGGTCGGGATCCCTGCCCTGGCCCACCCCAGCAGCAGCTCTGCCAATCCTCCGGCTGCCCTTGAGGCTGCCACCCAGCGAGTTACCGAAATCCACGGCGGTGCTGGCCCCTGGGCGGTGGTGGGTTATCGCATGGGGATGCGGGCTCTCAAGGAGCTGGGCTTGGCAAGTCCCCTCCCCCCCACCTCCCCAAGTCGCGTTTTGGGGGTAGGGATTCACGCGTGGCCGCGGCAGATTGCCTTTGCCTGGATCGGGGATGGGTTGCACGGCGCCCCTGGGGCCCGCTTGGGCAAGGTGTACTTAAAGCTGGTGGAGGTGGACTCCCTAGACAAAATGCGCAGTGTCGTAATCCATCGAGAAACTGGCAAGCGGGTGGAGTTTCAAGTTTTGCCTGAGTTTATTGCTAAGTACCGAGAGGTGCCCCGAGAACGGCTCATGGCAGCGGGGCAGGAAGTTCTTCAAATGGCCGACGAGGCTCTTTTCCGTCTCACGATTAGACCCTAGCGCCGATCCCCCCCAGCAGGATGGGAACTCCAGGGCGGGAGAGATATGATGCCTAGCACGGCTTTCAAATCCGGCGCTGTGCTGCAACTGTGATGGCAGGATGCCCGCCTGCGGCTTCAGCTCAGGGCTTAGAGCCCTTCCGGGTCGCATGGAACAAAGAGCTGACATGAAAAAGACAGTTCTAGGCCTCAGCCTTGGGCTGGGAAGCTGGGTTTTGGGGATCCCAGTCTGGGCGCAAGCGGTCTTGGATACCGGCCTCAGCGCCGAGATTTTGAATCAAACCGTCACCACCCCGTTTCGCCGTCCCGACCTCTTGCGAGAGTCTTCCCGCCCCGTCTATGTCATCACCCGCCAGCAGATGCGCGAGCAAGGGGCAAGAACCGTGCAGGAAGCCCTGCGCTATCTGCCCGGCATCCTCAGCGATGGCACAGCCGGCAACCAGTTGGGAGCCCTCAGCTCTCAGTTCCTGCGAGGGGCGCGAACGGCCCAGGTGCTGGTGCTGTTGGATGGCCGCCCCCTCAACGATCTGGGTTTTTTCGGGGGGTTTGACCTCTCGCAAATCACCACCGATGTCGTCGAGCGAATTGAAGTCTCCCCCGGCGGCGGCTCTACCCTGTACGGCTCAGACGCTGTTGGCGGCGTCATCAACATCGTCACGGTGGAGCCCCAGCCAGAAACGGAGACGGTGGTGGAAGCGGCGGTCGGCAGCTATGGCCTCAATGAGCAAGGGATCCAAAGCCGCGGCCAAGGGCAGGAGCTGGGCTGGGTGCTCAGCTACCGTCGCCTGCAGAGCAACAACGACTTTCCCTTTACCATCCGGCGGCTAGGCAAGTCAGGCAGGCGGGAAAACTCGGCGGTGGAGTACCACAACTTGCAGGCCAAGCTCACCTGGCAACTGGCCGAAGACCAAGTCCTAACGGCAAACGCCCTCTACCTCAACAAAACCTTCCGCTTGCCCGGTAGCGTAGACTTTCCTTTTCCCGATGCCGAGCAAACCACCAACGACCTGCTGCTGGATCTCAGGTGGCTGTGGACTCAGGAAACAGGCTCTCTGCAAGCTCGGCTCTTTTTGGACGATCTCAACTACCGCTTCAGCGCCCCGCAAAGCCAGGGATCCCGCGACCTCATCCTGCGCGATAGCTGGGGATCCCAGCTCCAGTATGCTTGGAAAGCTGGCGAAAACCTAGAGGGAGTCTTGGGGGCAGACTATCGCTCTATCTCAGCCCGCAATACAACTTTTTCGTTTGCCAGGGGTTCTACCAATACCAACTACGACGATACGGTTAACCAGGGAGCCCTGTTTGCCCGCCTGGATTACAGCCCAGATCCCCGTTTCCACCTCGACTTAGGCATCCGCCAGGACTTCAGCAGTTTGGCCAGCGGCTCGGCTACCTCGCCTGCTCTAGGGATCCGCTGGGCTGTGGCGGAAGGCACCACCTTGAGGGCCAGCTATGCCAGCAGCTTTCGCACTCCCTTGATCTCGGAATTGTTCTTCCGGCTGCGCGGCTTTTTTGAAGTGGATGGCAACCCCAATCTCCGCCCAGAGCGAGGGGAAAGCTTTGACATTGGCTTAGATCAAACCTTGGGAGATTTTGGCCTGCTGCGCTTGACTGTTGCCCACAACCGCATCCGCGATGGCATCACCTTTGTCAGCCTTGGGCCGCGCCGGGGAACCTATGAAAATATTGGGCTGGTTGAATACACCGGCCTGGAGGCAGCTTTGGATGTGCGGCTGGGGGAAAACTGGATGCTTTTTGCCAACTACACCCTCAATGATCCCATCATCCGCGCTGCCCTTGACCCAGCTACAGTTGGCAAGCAGCTAGCCTTTGTGGGAGCCGATAGCCTGAACTTAGGCCTGACCTACCGCCACGAGCAAGGCTGGCACAGCTCAATTTTAGTCCATCACATTGGGAGCTTTTTTACCAACAACACCAACATAGAATCCCTGCCAGGCTACACCACCGTAGCTTGGCGAGGAGGGATCCCGTTGACTGAGGACCTAAGCCTAGAGATGGGGATCGACAACCTGCTAGACGAGCAGTATGAAGTTTTCCCCGGCTATCCCGGCGTTGGTCGCACGTTGAGGGTGAACTTGCGGGGGCAATTTTAGCAACATCTCAGGTTGTTTTTGAATTCTGGCTAACCATTTGTGGGGTGCTTCTAGTTTGGAAGCAACTGTATGGCGATCTCAACCAGAATTTCGACTCAAGCTGAGGCCAAACATTACCTTTGGGTTTGTACCACCTGCGGATCTCGCTGGGTCAACGGCCAAAAAGAAGGGACTAGCAAAGGAGAAATGCTTCTAGCCGCTTTGCAATCGCAGGTGCTCAATCCTCAATTGCAGCTTAAGCCAGTTGCCTGTATGAGCGGCTGCAGCCATGCTTGCGTGATTGCCCTGGCAGCCCCTGGAAAGATGACCTACGTGTTTGGAGATCTCGATCCCCAAGACGTAGAGCCAATCTTGCAAACAGCGAAGCTGTATTTGACAAAGCCCGATGGCGTCCTGCCCTGGGCAGAGCGCCCTCTTAAAAAGGGGGTGATTGCCCGCATTCCACCAGTCCAATAGGAGCAGCCTATGGCCGCTTTCAGCCCCTGGATCACGCCTCTAAACCAAAGTTGGCAGGAGATTTCCCCCACTGGCTGGATAACCCTCTACGAAGGGATCCCGGCTCACATCGACTGTCTTGGGCCGCTGCTCTATGAGCTCTTCCAGGAGCACTGGGCTGAGATCCAAGTGGGCTGTGTGGCCGAGGGAGGAGTGCTGGAAGCGGCCTTTACCAGTCCCCCTGCTTTCTGTGTGCTCTACGACGGCTACTTGACCGTGGCCACCGAAACTTGGCATTTGCATCTGTGTCTAGAAGAGCACCGGGGCGGCCCCTATGGCCGAACCCCCCTAGAACTGCGCCGCAAAAGATTGGTGAGCCGCGCCGCCCTCTATCGCCGCCTCAATCCGCAGCGCCAGCCTCGCCAATGGGGAATTCAATTTTGGAACGGGGCAGAGGAATCTCTGCTGCAGATCTTCTTGCCCAGTCCCTTTTTAGGGCCAGGAGAAGACTACCTGCCCGAAAGCAAAGCCAACTACCAAAAGCTCTCCCTCTATGAACGCCTGCGAGCCATTTATGTCGAGGGAAAAGGGCGGATCCCTTACGAGGATAACCCTCTCAAGCGGCCCTACTTGGCGGTTTGCCGCTCCAGCCGCTGCTATCCTTCCCGCAACTATCAACCGGTTGTGGAAGCCCTGCAATCTGCCCTGCAAGAAGCCAATTTAGATATTCGGGTCATTACTTCCGGATGTCTAGAAGTCTGTCAGGAAGGCTCTGTGGTTTTCTACTCTGGCGACCGCACTTGGTACAAGCGGGTTACACCTCCAGTAGCGCGGCAAATTGTCCAGGAGCATCTGCTAAAGAACTGCCCCCTGAAAGCTCACCTTTTTCCCGGAGATTAGCCTATGGCCAGTCTGCAATCCCTTGTGCAGTCCATCCCCAAACCTCGCCGCTGGATTCCAGTTGCCATTTGGCTACGGGCTGCCCAAGACTTAGCCTGTGGCCGATTTTGGCCCAGCCTATTTACCACCATTGGCTGCCTTAGCAACATTGCCTATACCTGTACGCTGCCTTTTGTAACCGTTGGCATCATTGCGGGCACCACGTTAACTCGCCAAAGGGCAATAGTTAGCGCCTCGATGATTTGGCTAGCCAACCAAATCTTTGGCTATGTCTGGCACAACTATCCCCGCACGCTTGACTCTTTTGCCTGGGGGGTGGTCTTGGGGATCGGCACGGTGGGAGCGGTCCTGCTAGCCAGCTACCGCCCTCTCTTCTTCCAGCCCCACCCTCTCCGAGCCGGACGATGGCTGTGGAATTATCTTTGGATCCCAGCCATGCTCATCCTGGGTTTTCTTGCTTTTGAAGGGCTGATCTTGGCAGCCGGCCTAGTTTTGGGAGGGACAGAGGGTTTGACCCTACCTATTCTCGGCAAGATCTGGGTGGATAACTGGCTGTGGACGAGCTTTTGGCTTGGGATTCATACTCTTTTGGTGTGGGACAGGGCACTTGACATTCTCCCTGCCATAAAAGGCAGGGATTCTTTCTCAGACAGCAGGATGGCTCCTACCGGCTGAGCTACAAAGCGCTCCGCGCCGCCGTAGGCGAAAGAGCATGAGGCTGAAACCTCAACCCTATGGGGGATGCCATAACCCCAACTACTGGGCCCAAGCCCAGATACGTTCTGCGAAGGTTGAGTGCTCCCACCCCGTCGCGATGAAACTCAAACCCACACCCACACCTATACACACGGCCTCTCGGCTTGTTCCTCTTGTTGCAAGCAGGACAGGTTTGAGAGCTGTACCGCTCATCCAGTAGCACAACTTTCATTCCCAGTCGTTCAGCCTTGTAGGTGATGTGGTGCCGAGTTTGGCCATGCAACATCTGGTGGAGCTTTTGGTTCAACCTTGTGCCGTAATCAGCAGACACCCTGATATTCCGAATGTCCCCAATTACAACGGTCTGGACGCCCCTTGCATACAGCGTCGAGACAAGTCTTGTAGTTTGCTTGTGCAAAATATCTCGAATCTGGTCATTTAACCTCGCCAGCTGCTTTCGCCCAGAAGCTAAAACTCTCCTGTAACGCCTTGAGCCACGCCTCTTTCTGGCAAGCAGCCTTGACAGAGTAGATTTCAGCTTGTTCTGGTAGCGGCGCTTGGAACGCAGCAGCCTGCCATTGGCGATGTAGGTGTTCTCCCCATCATGGGCAACGGCAAGGTGAATCTCACCCAGATCCACACCGGCAACACCGCTTTCTTTCCTCTCTTCTTTGGGGCGCGCATCACTCAATTTGTAGCAAGCCCTTAGCTCGTATTGCCTGCCGTCCCAGCCAATTTCTACCCAGACAGGCGTATCCCAAGCCCAAGGAATGACCAAAGGCTCGTTGCCTTTTCCGTTGGACAACCGCAACTTTCCATTTACGACTTTGATGGCTGAAGCTTTCCATTGGATTTTGTAATAGTACCGTCGGCGTCGAGGTGGGCGAGCATTGGGATCAGTTTTGCGGCGTTCTCGCCACGACTTTAGGGAGGCAAAGAAACTTTGGACAACAGCATCCGCACTGTGGGCGTGAAGTCTGTTTTCAGGATCACTGGGAAACCAACGCATGAGCGTGGCAGGCTTCAACCAAAGACCTTTCTTGCGGACGACGCGCCAAAAACTGACGAGTGTCTGGGAGTACAGCTCGCCTGCCGCCCTGCTCAAAAGTTGTAGTTGTTCCGAGACTCCCAGCTTGAGCTTGCGGACAAAGTACATGCAAAAAATTGTCTTTCTGCTATCTAGAGCATTATACAAAAAGCCGCTCCCAAGGTCGGGGCTTGAAACCCAGTTTTATTGGTCACTTAGGTTTTCCGCACTAACCCAAATGTTCCAAGCTCAACCTCAGGAAGCTGTGAGACTTCTCTCAATGCCGCCGGCGCCTCAGACCAATTGAGAGTGTTTTTCCGTGCAGCCCTATCGTTCTCAAGCTGTCGAAGGGCGCTGCACTATGGCTGTCGGAGCAGGCTGCCGACGAGGGCCGGGCGAAGAACCGCCTCTTAGTGGAGCTGGCTAGCGGCAAAATCCTCTAAGACCTTCGGGCCTTGGAGCACGCCTGTGTAGCCAAGAAATCTGGACACCGCCGCGATGGCGAACTAGCCTAAAGGCAACTTCTCTTTCCATGCTGTTTCGTGGGGTGGGATCCATGCTTAGGCCCAGTCTTTTGCTTTCCGGATCGGCCCTGGTGGGCTTGCTGTCTTGGCTGTGCTTGAACGGCGAGTGTGGTTGGCTGGCCTCGCTGCGCAAGGGGCAGGCCACGGAAGGTCTCTCTGTGCCCCTCTTGCAGGAAGCTCAGTTGCCGCGATTTAAAGACAAGCCAGGTCCTGAACCTTTGCTTCGGCGGCAGGCTCAATGGCAAGCCCGGGCACGAGAGCTTGAGCAGCGCTCCCAGGCTCATCAACTGCTCCTGCAGCTAGGGCCATTCATTGAGCAGGAGCCAGGAAATGCGCGGCTCTATCTCCAGCGGGCCCAGTACCTCTGGGAGTATTCGCAGGTGGGCGAGCCAGAGCAGACAGCTGCTGACCATCTAGTGCTCAGGGCTCTGCGGGATCTGGACATTGCCATTGCTTTGGATCCCTATTTGCCTGAGGCTTATTTGCTTAAGGCCAGGATTCAGCACGAGCATTTTGGAGAGCTGGAGCAGGCTTTGGCAACCTTGTCTCCCTTGGATCGCATTGCCTATCGCAACCCCCAACTCCACTTGTTGCGCTCCCGCATTTGGGCCGAGCAAGGGCATTTGGAATCAGCATTTGATGTAGCTAACCTGGCCATTGAACTAGCCGAACAAAATCAAAACATCGCCGATCTCTTCGATGCCTACATTCATCGCGGCCTGATGTGGGGGAGCATCTGCAATTTCCAACTAGCCGTTGCCGATTTCAGCCGGGCGATTGAGCTGCAGCCGCAGCGGGCTGAAGGGTACTACCACCGGGGCATGGCGCGCGCCTACCAGGGAGAAGACAAGGCTGGCGCCGCCGCGGATCTGGAAAGCGCCTTGAGTCTGTGGCGGTCTGCGGGCACGGGATCCCCAAAACTGCTGCAGTATGTGGAGGCGGTGCGGCAAGACCTCTTGCAACAGCCGTAGCCCCGCTTAGCTTGCGACTAGAGAGGGTAAAAAGTTCGGCTTAGGAGGAGAACGGCTTCGCTCCATTTGAGGGAGGGGAGTTGCTGACTTTTTTAGACCTGGGGGTGCCCCTGCGGGGAGCATCCCTAGAGGGTTCCTTGCCCTCTCCTGCCAGTGGCTCTGGGGAAGCCGACCTCCTGACGCAGTCAGGCGGTTTCGAGGAACTGCCGCGGCTGGCCGAACGTAGTCCTCGATGAGGCGGCTTTGCTCACTCGGGTAGCGCCCAAGATCCCGGCCTCAGCCTTCCCCAGGCCCAGTCTTGGCTGGGTCGAGAGAAGCTGCCGGATCTTGCCGATCTCGCTCAGATAGCGGCTCAGAGAGATCCAGAGGGTTGAAGCGGTTCATCGCCGCCCTCAATCCTTCTTGCAAGCAACACTCCACTGCCTCCACTGCCGCCCTTAGAACCCGCTCCAGCACTGCCTGCTCAGTAGGTTCAAACCTTCCCAAAACATGCCCAACCATGTCTTGGTTGCCCTTAGGTCTGCCCACGCCCAGGCGCAAGCGAGGGAAGGCTTCGCTGCCCAGGTGCTGAATGACAGACTTCATGCCGTTATGCCCGCCGGCGGAGCCAGATCCCCGCAGTCGCAGGCGACCCAGAGGCAAGTCTGCATCATCGTAGACCACCAGCACCGACCTGGGATCCAACTTGTACCAATCCAGGACTGCCCGCACCGCCTCGCCAGAGCGATTCATATAAGTCGCCGGCTTGAGCAGGCGCCGCTTGCCCCCCAGGGCAAAACCTTCTCCGTAGCTGCCTTGGAACTGCTTTTCCAGAGCTAATGGGATCCCCCAGCGCTCTGCCAACCGATCCACTACCATAAAGCCGCAGTTGTGGCGGGTGTTGGCATACTGCGGGCCAGGATTGCCTAGGCCAACGATGAGCTGGAGGGCAACCTCATCTAGCTGCTGGGTCTTGACCTGGGTCACAGCGTCTCTCGCTTCCACAGGTAAAGTAGGGTAGCAGAGTTACTTTGGATTGGCGACCCCCAGCCTCCCAACTTGGAGCAGCGGCAGGATCCCTGCCAGAGCTCTAACCCCGCTTCCCTGAGAACACTTGTAACCCACCGGAGGATCAGGTTATGTCCCATGGGCCTTTCGCCTTCGATCTCTCTCCTGGCGAAGCCAAATTCGAGGCTGCTGCTGCCTTGCGCCTGAGTCAGCGGCTGATCCAAGTGGGGATCGCCCTTTCTTCGGAAACGGATTTAAGGCGCCTGCTGGAACTGATTGTCGCCCAAGCCCGCGAGCTAACCTGCTGTGATGGCGCTAGCCTGTTCATCCGGGAGGGAGAAGAGTTGCGCTTTTTCGTGGTCAACCGCAACGAGGAGCTGCAGGATCTGCGCCTGCCCCTTGCTCCTTCCAGCATTGTGGGCTATGTGGTGCTCACGGGGGAGAGCTTGAATCTGCCGGACGTCTATCGCTTGCCAGCGGGCTTGCCCTATGCCTTCAACTCCCAAGTCGATCAGCAGACCGGCTACCGCACCCGCTCTTTGCTCACGGTGCCGATGCGGGATCCCTCAGGAAATATCCTTGGCGCCCTGCAACTCTTGAACCGTCTCAGGCCGGATTGCCCTGCCAACCTAGCGCCCAACCAGGTGGCTGACTGGAGCCAGCCGTTTTCTGAGCTGGAAGTCCGGGTGGCAGAAGCCCTGGCTTCCCAGGCGGCGGTTGCCTACCAAAATGTGCGCTTGCGGGAAGAGCTGAAAGCCGCTCACCTGGAAACGATTTTCTGTCTAGCTCAGGCTGCCGAATACCGGGATCAGGACACCTCTTTTCACCTCAAGCGGATGAGCCACTACTCCCGCATCATTGCCAAACAGTTGGGCCTCTCCAGCCATGAACAAGAGCTGATCTTCTATGCCAGCCCCCTGCACGATGTGGGCAAAATCGGGATCCCGGATGCCATCTTGCGGAAGCCAGGCCCCCTCACCCCCGAAGAGCGTCTAATTATGAACCGCCACCCCGAGATTGGCTACGAGATCCTCAGTAAATCGGACTCGGAGCTGATGAAAAAAAGCGCCATCATTGCCCTCACCCACCACGAGAAGTTCGACGGCAGCGGCTACCCGCGGGGCCTTAAGGGAGAAGAGATCCCGCTAGAAGGGCGGATTGTGGCCTTGGCCGACGTGTTCGACGCTTTAGCTAGCCGCCGCCCCTACAAAGAAGCTTGGGATCTGTCAGATATCTTTCGCTTCGTGGAAAGCCAAAGCGGTAGCCACTTCGATCCCCAAGTGGTGGCAGCTTTCAACCGTGGTCGCAGCGAAATCCTTGAGGTCTACCACCGCTACCAAGAACCTCGCTAAGTTCAGATCGCTCCAGCCCCTGGGGTCAGGACAGCTTCCTTGCCCGTCCGTAAAAACCACAAAAAAGAGTCTCCTTCCGTATAACCCGGGACAGAGCTGTAGTCAGGAAACCAGATCCCAAGTCAAACTAAAGGTAACTAGACCCTCCTTTTGCTGGGCCTTAGAAAAGCCGAGGAGAGGTAGGTCCCTGTTTTCCTCTATACATAGCACACTATTGACCACTTGTCTCTACCGAGCCTGTGCTGAGGATCCCTAGGATGACTACCCTGACGAATCCGCCCACTCCCACCCTATCGATCCACACCAAACTGCGCGATCTGGCGCTAGTGGATTTTCAGGTAAGTGAGTCCACCCCCTGCGAGAACGTGGTGCGCCGCCTGGAAGACGACCCCACCCTTTCAGGGGTAGTCGTGTTGGACGAGCAGTCGCAGGTGCGGGGGATGCTGACTCGGCGTGCCATTTTGGAGTGGATGCTGAGCAAACCCTATGGCCTGGAGGTGTTTTTGAAGCGGCCCATCAGCTCCCTAGCAGAGTTCCAGGGCCAGGGTTTTCTCCTTTTGCCCGGCGACTGCGATGTCATTGAGGCGGCCAGCCAGGCTTTCCGGCGGCCCCAGGAGACTATCTACGACCCGGTGGTGGTAGAAGTCGGCCCCCAAGACTATCGCCTTTTGGATGTGCCGGTGTTGTTGGTGGCTCAGTCCCAGGTACATCTAGCCACCCAGCGGAAGCTCGAAGAACAGCAGGAGGAGATGAAACGGATCCTGGCCGAGCTGGAGCAGGAGAAAAACCGCAGCCTCCAGTATGCCCGCGATCTGGAGCGGCAGAAAGCCGAGATCCTCAGCCAGAACATTGCTTTGGAGCGGGAGCGACGCCAGGCCCAGCAGCGCTCGGAAGAACTGGCCCGCCTCAACGCTCGCATCATCGGGATCAGCTCGGTGCTCTCGGAGAAGGGCAAATCCACCTTTGCCGCCACCTTTGCTGGGGTAGAGGCGGTGCGCCGCCTATTTCAGGAAATTGCCGACAGCAACCAGGAGCTATCCCGCGAGCTCAAAGAAATCAACACCATCGTCGACGTGATCGTAGAGGTGGCGGGCTACATTCGTCTGCTCTCCTTTAACGCGGCTGTAGAGGCCAACCGCAGCGGTGGGGGCGGGGGTTTTGGCGCCATTGCCCAGGAGATCCGCAAGTTGGCGGGGCGCACTACCGAGGCCAGCAACCGCATCCGCGGCCTGGCAGATCGCATCCAACGCCAAAGCCAAGCCACCCTGCAATCGGCCCAGGCCAGCGCCGAGGTGGTGCAATCCCTCTACCAGCAAGCCCAGTCGGCCCAGGTGGCCCTGGAGGAGTTGCAAGCTTTGTTGGAGCAAGCTCGGATTTAGTCTGAATACGATAGATAGCTACCTCCTTCTGGAGGTCGGGAAGTTAAGATGAGATTCTGGACGGGGTCCAAAAGTATGAGACAGTGTTCGTAAGCCTATGGAACTGGCCGAGCTGAAACGCAGCTTAGAATCGCTCACGGCGCGCCTGAGCACTGCTCAGGACTACCTTTGACCTGCCTTGCCTGGAACAGCAGATCGCCATTCTGGAGCAGGAAGCCTCCCAGCCGCAATTTTGGAACGATGTAGAGGCAGCTCGTCGCCACCTAAAGCAGCTCAACAGCCTCAAGGCCTCCTGGGAGCAGGTCCACCGCTGGAAAGCCCGCCTGGAAGAGGTCGCCACTGCCCTGGAGCTCCTGCAAGAAGAAGCCGATTCGGAGCTCTTGGCCGAGACAGCGGGATCTCTAGCCGCGGTGGAGCGAGAGTTAAGCCAATGGGAGCTGCAGCAACTGCTTTCAGGGCCCTACGACAAAAACGGCGCCGTCCTCACCATCACTGCTGGAGCCGGAGGAACCGATGCCCAGGACTGGGCGGCGATGCTGCTGAGGATGTACACCCGCTGGGCAGAGAACCAGGGCTACAAGGTTACCCTTTCGGACTACTCGGAAGGGGCAGAGGCGGGCATCAAGTCAGCCACGCTGTTGATTGAGGGGCCCTATGCCTACGGGTATCTTTCCGCGGAGAAGGGCAACCACCGCATGGAGCGCATCAGCCCCTTCAACGCCAACGGCAAGCGCCAGACTAG
Organism: Synechococcus sp. W70.1; assembly: GCF_047461515.1. Taxonomy (NCBI): domain Bacteria; kingdom Bacillati; phylum Cyanobacteriota; class Cyanophyceae; order Synechococcales; family Synechococcaceae; genus Synechococcus; species Synechococcus sp. W70.1. The sequence goes on along the minus strand of NZ_JANSHH010000007.1, from coordinate 10,607 downwards.
CTTTGCCGGCGTTGAGGTCATGCCCATCCTCGAGGAAGAGAACGAGTTTGAGCTGCGGATGGAGGATCTGGAGTTCGAGACCTGCCGTTCGGGAGGGGCAGGAGGCCAAAACGTCAACAAGGTGGAAACGGCGGTGCGGGTTATCCACAAGCCCACCGGCATTGCCGTGCGCTGCAGCGAGGAGCGTTCCCAACTGCAAAACAAGGAGCGGGCCATCCAGATCCTCAAGGCAAAGCTCCTCGAAATCGAGGAGGAAAAGCGCCGGCAAAAGTTGGCCGAGATCCGCGGCGAGATCGTGACCCAGGGCTTTGGGGGTCGGATTCGCACCTACACCTTCGATCCCTACAAGTTAATCAAAGACCACCGCACCAACGCCGAAACCACCAACGTCGAGGCGTTTATGAACGGCGAGCCGGAGGAGCTGATGCACTTCATCCAGGCCTACCTACGGCAGGAACACGCCAAGCAAGCCGCCGCAGTCTAGGGCTGGCTGTGGCGCTCCCACACCGCTTGCATCCAAGCGGCCCGCTCGTGGGGCGAGAGCTTGAGCAGGTCCAGGGGATCCCCCTCCTGGAAAAGCTCCCCCACCCCCCATCCCACGGCCCTGGGGCAGGCGGTTTTTACTTGCAGGGATCCCGCCCAAGCTAGCCCATGCCAAGCGCCGATAGGGGTTTCTAGGGCTGAGGAGAACACCAGATCCAAGCCCGGGTGTTGGCTGAGGTAGTCTCTAAGGGCGAGACCCGATCCCATCAAAGAGGGTTTGACCACCAGGATCCCTTGCCAGCCCGAGCGATGGACAGCTTGCAACTGCTCCAGGCCGACCACCGACTCATCCAGGGCAATGGGGGTTTGAAACTCGCGGCTAAGTTGGATTAAGTCAGCGTACTGCTCTGGCGGCAAAGGCTGCTCGAAGAACTCGATCTTGCCCGGCCACTCTCGATTGATCCGGTCGCAGAGATCCAGCCACTGCCGCGCCTCTGCTAAAGTCAAGCCGCCGTTGGCATCTAGCCGCAGCCGGGATCCCGCAGGCAACTGCTCCAGCCAGCTTTCTAGCTTCTTCCACTCCGCTGCGAAGGGATCCATTCCCACCTTGCCCTTGTAAACTGGGTAGGAGCCGGAGGGGGTGTCTTTCCCCAAAAGCCCACAAAAGGAAAGACCGGAGAGATCCCTATCTAGCCAGCCAGGATCCCGACAGGCCAGCCAGGCGCATTCCAGCCCAAAGCGGGTAGCAGGCAGCGCTGCCGGGATCTCCTTGATCTGCGCCTCCGAGAGCTCAGCCGGCAACTGCCGACAAAAGGCCAGGGCCTCCTCGAGGGTCTCACTGCCCAGCCAAGGAATGGGGGCTACCTCCCCGTAGCCCTGCTGCCCTGTCTCCAGGTCTGTCAGGCGGATTAGGATCCCTTCGCGGGTAGACCAGAGACCGTAGCGGGTGCGCAGGGGCTGCCGGAAAGGTTGCTGATAGCAGCAAACTTCAAGGCGGGCCAGCAATTTTCCGATCCCTGGGAACCCTGACCAAGAGCCATCTTACAGGCGGCAGAGCTGGGGTAGGTGCTAGTCCGATTTAGCGGCTAAAGCGAAGGTTTCTCCGGGAGGCACCCATGAAGGAGCGCACTCCAGAGAGGCGAAGGCGCTTGGAGGAGGTTTTAAGGCGGAGGCAGCCGGATCTCACGGTGCTTCTAGAGAACGTCCACAAACCCCACAATCTTTCCGCCATCCTGCGCACCTGCGATGCTGTGGGGGTGCTCAGAGTTCACGCCGTGAACCCCACGGAGGGTGTGCCCACTTTCAACGAGACCAGCAGCGGCAGCCACAAGTGGGTCTACCTCAAGGTTCACCCCACCACGGAAGAGGCCTTCCAGCACCTTCGGGAAAAAGGCTTCCAAATCTATGCCACTGCCTTGAAGGAGGGGGCCCGCAGCTACCGACAGGTGGACTACACCAAGCCCACCGCCATCGTCTTGGGAGCGGAGAAGTGGGGGGTTTCTGAGCAGGCCTTGGCCCTAGCTGACGCGCTCATCCACATCCCCATGCTGGGCATGGTGCAGAGCCTAAATGTCTCGGTGGCAGCAGCCGTGATTCTCTTTGAGGCTCAAAGACAAAGGCTCGAAGCAGGGCTTTACGACGCACCCCGCCTGGATCCCGAACTTTACCAGCAGATTTTGGAGGACTGGCTTATGAAGTAAATTTCCAAGGATCCCTCCGCAAAGCCCAGCAGGACAAGGAAGGCAAGGCCACTTTGCCCCCAGCTAGTCGCAAGGGGCGCTTGCAAAAGGGTTGCTGCCGTTTGGGTGCATAGACGGAGTTCTCTCCCAGCGGCAAAGGGGTGGTTTAATGTAGAGACTAGTGAGCAGCAGTTGCCCCTATGCCGGAGACTTTCCTCTACAGCGCCTTGCGTGCCGCTCTTGACGAAGAAATGGCCCGGGATCCCAACGTGTTTGTTTTGGGAGAAGATGTAGGCCACTACGGCGGCTCCTACAAAGTGACCAAAGACCTATACCGCAAGTACGGGGAGATGCGCCTCCTGGACACCCCCATTTGCGAAAACAGCTTCACCGGCCTTGCCATTGGGGCAGCGATAACCGGCTTGCGCCCGGTGGTGGAAGGGATGAACATGGGTTTTCTACTGCTGGCTTTTAACCAGATTGCCAACAATGCCGGCATGCTGCGCTACATGTCTGGCGGCAACTTCAAGGTCCCGATTGTCATCCGCGGACCTGGCGGCGTGGGCCGGCAGTTGGGGGCCGAGCACTCGCAGCGGCTGGAGGCCTACTTTCAAGCAGTGCCGGGGCTGAAGATCGTTGCCTGTTCCACTCCCTACAACGCCAAAGGTCTGCTCAAGTCGGCCATCCGCGACGACAACCCCGTCCTCTTCTTCGAACATGTTCTTCTCTACAACGTGAAGGGAGAGGTGCCAGAGGAGGAGTACCTTTTGCCCTTGAATAAGGCGGAAGTTGTCCGCTCTGGATCCGACGTTACCCTCCTCACCTACTCCCGTATGCGCTACCACGTGCTCAAGGCTGTGGATACCCTGGTAGCGCAGGAGATTGATCCTGAGGTGATTGATTTGATCTCCCTCAAGCCGCTGGATATGGAGACCATTGCAGCTTCGGTGCGCAAAACGCACCGAGTGATCATTGTGGAGGAAGATGTAAAAACTGGCGGCATTGGGGCAGAGCTGACTGCGCGTATCATGGAAGAACTCTTCGACGAGCTGGATGCGCCAGTGGTGCGCCTGGCTTCCCAAGACATTCCCACTCCTTACAACGGCACCTTGGAAGCAGCCACCATTGTGCAGCCAGAAGATATTGTGGCAGCTGTGGAGCGGCTCCTCTACGCTTAAAACGCTTGCTAAATAGCGCCAAAAATTTCTCAAGTCCTCTGGGTGGCCTTGCTAAGATTTCCGTGGCAGGGATCCCGGGATATGCAGGGCGTACTGCTGATCCTCTACATGCTGTTTGTCAGTGGCCTGATTGCCGTGGTTGGGGATCGGGTGGGGTATCGCATTGGCAAAAAGCGCCTAACCTGGTTTAACCTCCGCCCTCGCCACACAGCCATTTTGGTAGCCGTGATTACGGGGGTGAGCATCTCAGCCCTGACCCTGGGCACGCTGCTGCTTCTAAACCGCTCGCTGTCAGAAGCCCTTTTTAGCTACACCAACCAAATTGCTCGGGCTAGGCAAGAGCTGCAGGCCCTCAATCGCCAAAAAGCTTGGCTGGAGACCGAGAATGCTGCCCTCAGGGCCGAGCGGGATCGCCTGCGGCTAGATCTGGATCGATTTCGCAGCCAGCAGTCGGCAGCCCAAACCCGCCTGAGTGAAGTTCAGGATCAACTGGCCGCAGCCCTGCAGGCCCGGCAGGAGGCCGAAGCCAAGCTGGCGGCAACCCAAGAGCAGCTGGCCCAGGTGCAGCCTAAGCTGGAGCAGGCCCAAGTAGAGCTGGCGGCGGTTAAGAAGGAGGTGGAATCGGCGCAGCAAACCATCGCCACCCTAAAGTCCCAAAAGCAGACCTTGCAGTTGGATCGGGATCAACTGGAGCGCTCCCTGGAGGCGGCGCAGGCAGCCCTAAACCAACTGGAGACCCAGAAAAACCAGCTCGAGGGGGAAATTGCCCAGCTCAGCCAGTTGGCAGTGCGGCTGCGGCGGGGCGAGCTTGCCATCTTGGCAGGCGAAGTCTTAGCTACAGGGGTAGTTCAGACCCCTGCCGGGGCAAAGCCAGAGACAGTCCGGCAGCAGTTTGAGCAACTGTTGGCGCAGGCAGAACAGCGGGCGCTGGCGCTGGGATCCCAGCCTATACCTCCTCTAGAAAACGCCATCCTCATCCGCCGCGAGGATGCGGATCGAGCTTTGAAAAAGCTACAAGAAGCCGGCAGCTGGGCGGTGCGCATCCTCTCTCTCACCAACCGGCTCAAGGGTGAGCCTGTGCCTGTGGTGGTTCAGATTTACCCCAACCAGCGCCTCTTCGCCAAGGGGTCGGTGCTGGCCCAAGGAGTGATCCAGCCGGGCCTCAGCGAAAGTGAAATCCAGCAGCGGCTGCTGGAGCTGCTAAACGAGGCCAACCAGCGCTCCCAAGAAAAAGGTCTCCTTGCAGATCCCATCACTGGCACTGTTGGAGAGTTCTCCCAGGTCAAGTTTTTGGAAGTGGTGCAGCAGCTGCGCCAAAGCACCACCCCTCTGGATGTGAAGCTGGTGGCTGATGCCGACATCTACACGGCAGGGCCGCTGCGGGTGAGTTTTCTCATGGCGCAAGCCTCCAGCCAACACGGCCCTGCTCCCGCTCAGCTAAGAGGGCGCAGGGAGGGGTGAGGGTCAAGAAGATGGAGCGGGTATTAGTGGGTTTTGATCCAGGGCGGGACAAGTGCGGCCTTGCGGTTGTGCAAACCCAGCCAGCCTGGCAAGTTTTGCACCGGGAGGTGGTTCCTGCCCAAGAGGCCCTGCCCAGGTTGGGGGCTCTCTGGCAGCAGTTTGGAGCAGAGCGGCTCATCCTGGGGGATCAGACGACGGCGCGGCAGTGGAAGTCTCAACTGGAGCTGCTTCTTCCGCCGCACCAGATTGTCCTGGTGGACGAACGCCACAGCTCGGAAGAAGCCCGGCGGCGCTACTGGGAGGTTTACCGGCCGCGGTGGTGGCAGCACCTACTGCCCAAAGGGCTGCGACTGCCGGACAGGGCCTACGATGATCTGGTGGCCTTGATTCTGGTGGAGCGGTACTGGCGTGGGCAAAAGACAGCTAAGCCGACGTGAATTCCTCCTCCTAGCCGGGCTAGCGGTGGCCGGCTGTGGCGGGCCCAGTGCCCATTTGCCCCTCATCCTCGCCCTCAAGCCGGGGATCCCTCAGAGCTTAGTCAGCGAGTTTCGCCGTCGCACTCGGGCCCGCTTTCGGTTGCAGCTGGTGGATGAGCGAAGCCAGTTGTTGGCTTACCTGCGCCAAAGCCTTCAGCCACCCCAGCCCTCCTGGGGGCCTTTTGGCCAACGACTGCCGGTGCCAGCTCTCAGCCTGCTGGGGGCCGACGCTTTGGATTGGGCTCTGGCTGCCGGCTGGCTGGATCCCTTGCCGCGCAGTCTCTTGGGAGAACGCTGGCAGCAGTTGCATCCCCGTTGGCAAGCAGCAGCCCTGCGGGAGGGGCAGATCTGGGGTGTGCCCTGGCGCTGGGGGGTGACGGCCATTGCCTACCGCCGGGACCGGGTCAGCAAACCCCTCCAGGACTGGGCCGACCTGTGGCGGCCTGAGTTGGCTGGCAAGATCACGCTGCCGGATCACCCACGCGAGGTGATTGGGCTGACCCTAAAAAAGATGGGCCGCTCCTACAACGATCCCCTCGATCCGGAAGAAACCGAGTTGCGACGGGAGCTGGGATCCCTGCACCGTCAAGTTTTGGCCTATACCTCCGCTGACTATTTGCCCATGTTGCGCCTGGCCGATAGCTGGGTAGCTGTGGGCTGGTCGCAAGATCTCTACGCCACCCAGGCCAACTACCCCGAGTTGGAGGTGGTGATCCCGGCCTCGGGATCTGCTGTCTGGTGGGATGTCTGGGTGCGGCCTCGGGCTGCCCAGCCTCTCCCTGAAGAGCTGCAGGCGGAGCTGCCATCCCTGCTGGTCAACTGGATTGACTTTGTCTTAAATCCCGAGTTTGCCCCTCGCCTCGTCAATTTAAGCGGGATCCCTTCAGTGTTACCGCTGGACTTGAACCAACTTTCCCTGCGGCTGCGCCGCCGGCCCGACTTCCACCCCTCCACCTGGGAACGGGCCGAGATCTGGCGGCCCTTGAGCCTGGCCGAAGCCGAGTCCTACCTCCGCCTCTGGGATCAGATGCGGCGCGGCCTCCTGTAGCTTGACCGCTTTTACTTGACCTTTTTGCTCTTTCTACCCGACTTGGGCTTGTCCTGGACGGCCGATTCGGCTTCTCGATCTAAGCTCTCCCCAGAGGCAGAGGCTGGTTCCGACTCTGGAGCGGCAACTGTGGCGGTTTCTGTGGCTACTCCTGAAGGGGGTTCTGCCACAGCCTCAGCTGGGGCTGTAGAAGCCTCAAGGCTGGCTGCTGCCAGTACCGACCCAGCCTTTTCTTCGAAGTCTTCGCCTTTAGCCCCGACGGGAAGGGGGGGTGCCTCGGTGGGATTGCCCTCGCTATCGACCCAGTTGACCGTGGTTTGAGACTTCAACCAGGCCATCACCTTACGAGTAAGCAAATTTTCGTAAATGACCTGGCGTGTCCGCTCCCGATCCAGCTTGTGGCCCTGCTGAGCGTAGGCTTTCATCACCGCTTCCATTTCCACTTCCAATTCAGTGGGGCCGACGGCAATTTGCTCCTGCCGGACGATGGCGCTGAGAGCAAAGGCGCGGCGCAGCCGGTCGATGGCCTCAGCTCGGTGGCGCTCCCTCAATTGGTTGAGAGTCTCAGGTGGCAGTTGAGCCAGGAGCTTGCGGATTTCTCCCGGGGCAACCCTTGCTTGCTGCTGCAGCGACTGCAGGTCTTGAGCTAGCAGCTGCGTTATCTCTTGCTCAACAAGGCTATCAGGCAGATCCACCTCGGTGGTTGCCAAAATGGCGTTGAGGATGGCCGTTTCAAGGTTTTCTTCGGATTGTCTTAGGGCATCTTGCTCAAGGCGCTTTTGCAGGTGTTCCCGCAGCTCCGCCACCGTCTGGAAGTTGCTGACTTCCTGGACAAAGGCATCGTCTAGCTCCGGCAGCTCTTTGGTTTTGATCTCCTTGAGGCAGACGGTAAAGGTAACCGTTTTCCCAGCCAGCTCTTTTCTAAAGTAATCCTCGGGCAGGGTGGCAGTGATCTCCTTAGTCTCGTCGAGCTGCATGCCCACAACGCCTGCTACAAAGCCGGGAATGAAGTTTTCCTCTTTCAGCTCCAGTTGCAAGTCTTGGGCGGCAAGCTCCTTGAGGGGATTGCCCTCGGCGTCGCGGGCTTGGAAATCCAGCACCACCACGTCCCCCAACTGGGCAGGCCGATCCTCCACAGGCAAGAGGGTAGCCCGCTGATCTCGCAGCTTTTCGATGAGGCGGTCGACTTCCTCAGGCTTGACGTCAACCCGGGTTGCCGTAACCGTCAGCCCTTTGTACTGGCCAACGCGAGCCTCAGGGTACACTTCCACATACCCTGAGAAGCTGAACTCGGCTTCTGGGTTAAAGCGCTCCAGAAGCTGCTTCACCTCTTCATCCAGCTCAAACTGGCCGATGGGGGTGACTTGAGCCTCCTGGAGAACCTCCTGGATAGCCTCCTGGATTAGGTCGTCGATAGCACTGGCAATAACCCTCTCGCGGCCCACCTGGCGCACTACCAGGTTGCGAGGGGCCTTGCCCTTGCGAAACCCCGGGATCTGGATGTTCCGCTCCAGTTGGCGCAGGGTTTTTTCGTAAGAGCGCTTAACCCGGTCAGCTTCCACCACGATCTTGAAGCCAAGCCGGCTACCAGGGCGCTTTTCTTGAGTAACCTGCATAGGTGCTAGTGCAAAGGCAAATGGAGGCTCAATTGTACCGCAAAGATCCAGGGATTATGCTAATGGGCGGTCTAGGCAGGGGATCCCTCGGTGGTCACTTCCTTAACCTCTTGGAGGTCTTCCTGAGGCTCAGCTCGTTTGCTGGGGGGCAGTTGCTTAACTTTGGCCTCCAGCTCCACCACCATTTCCTTCAGCTCGCTGATGGCCACTTCCTTCTCTTGCAGTTGCCGATTTTTCTCGCGGGCTTCGAGGCTAAATTGCAGCCGCATCCAGAGGCCATAGATCCAGGCCAAGGCAGCGCCAATCCCAGCAGAAGCCAAAAGCTCAATCACTAGCGGGCTCTCGATGCTGACGCCAGGGGCAAAGGTAATCGTTACCGGGTTGGCGTTTTGCATGGCAAAGAGGGCCACACCCAGGAGGGCCGAGAAAAAGATTAGGTAGTTAAACAGACGCATGCCGTTTTCCTCAAATCAAAGGTATCCACGACGACTTGCCAGCACCAGAGTCAATGGGGCGACGGACCTAAAAGAACCAGCCGTAGCTGTGTAAGCCTTTGCCCAAAAAGTTCACTCCCAGGTAACAAACCCAAACCACCCCAAAACCCAAGCTGGCTAGAAGCGCAGGACGCCTGCCCTGCCAGCCCTTGGTGATGCGGGCGTGTAGATAGGCAGCAAAAACCAACCAGGTAATCAAGGCCCAGGTTTCCTTGGGATCCCAGCTCCAGTAGGTACCCCAGGCCTCGTTGGCCCAGACGGCCCCGGCAATAATGCCAATGGTAAGCAGCGGAAAGCCCAGCCCGATGAAGCGGTAGCTGGTGTTGTCTAAGATCTCGGCCAGGCTCAGTTGTTGCCGAGGGATCCCTTCTGGAGTCGGCTGGGGAGGAAGTTCAGTCCTGGCACGGGCTATCAGCTCCGGCTGGACTGCAGCTTGGGACGGGCGAAATTGCAGGCCAAGGGAGTTGCCCTTGAGCTGTACCTCCTGGCCACGGGTGAGGATGAGAAAGGCCATGGCCAACAGGGAGCCCACCAAGAGGGCTGCGTAGGCCAACAGCATGACGCTGACATGCATCATCAGCCAGTTGGACTGCAGAGCTGGCACCAGCGGCTGGGCTGCCTGCATATCCTCCGGCAAGGCCAAGGCGGCAAAGGCAACAATGCCTGTCGCTAATGGGGCAGTCATCACTCCCACCCAACGGCGGCGAGTCCACTGGAGAGCCACTAGGTGCAAGGCGGTGATCCCCCAGGCCAAGAAAAACAAAGACTCGTACAAATTGCTCAAAGGGAAGTAGCCGGCATCGATCCAGCGGGCCGTCAACAGAGCAGCTATTGTCAAGTTGGCCCCCACCATTCCTGCCAAGCCCAGTTCGGCCAAAAGGGGCACTTGGGGAAAAGCTGCCCCACCCCAGTAAAAGAGCATAGCCCCCAGACAAATGGCAAAGGCCAGGGTGTTGAGGAGAGCTTGCCACTGAGTGAGATCCAAGCCCGCGAGCGCTATCGTCGCTGCCAAGCAACTCATAGATGACCCCAAAGCTTTTCCGGACAGGACCAAGCCTGCCGATCCCATTCTAGGGCGGGGAAGGGATCCTCCCCAAAGGACACATCCTGGTAATGTGAGGATGGCTTGTCTGCGGCTTGGCAAGTGTTGGAATGGGAGGCTCATGCAAGAACACGCGGGAAGTGCCAGCTTGAAGGCATGGGGATTGAGATGGTGGATGGTGCTGTTGGCAGCTTTGGTGCTGGTTGGCTGTGCGGGATCTGTGCCCAAGCAACCCCAGGAGCACCAGCCACCTCAGCTCGAGCGGGTGCCAACGCCAACAGAAATTGCCAAGCTGGATGCCTACTTGCAGCACTATCGCCCGCAGGTGCAGATCCTCAGCCCACAACCTGGCGAGATCTTGCCAGAGCGCCAGGTCACGGTTCGCTTTGCAGTACGAGGGTACCCGATTTTTAAGGATCCGCAACTGGGTCTTGGTCCCCATTTGCATGTGGTTCTGGACAACCAGCCTTACATTTCTCACTACGACGCTGATGCCCCTCTTGTTTTTGAGGATTTGGAACCGGGATCCCATACGCTGCGGGTGTTTGCTGTCAAGCCCTGGCACGAGAGCTTTAAAAACTCCGAAGCCTACGCTCAAGTCAGCTTCCATGTGCTAGCTCCCACGCCAGAATACGTGCCGCAGCCGCAGTTGCCTCTTCTCACCTACAGCTCTCCCAGCGGCAGCTACGGAGCTGAGCCAATCCTGGTCGATTTTTGGCTCGCCAATGCCCCCGTGCGGGAGAGCTTGCTGGCTGACCTACCCCGTGACTGGCGCATCCGCTACACTCTCAACGGTCAGTCTGGCCTGCTGGATCGCTGGGAGTCTTTTTACCTGAAGGGCTGGAAGCCTGGCCGCAACGTGATGGTAGTGGAGCTGGTTGACAGCAAAGGGGATCCCATCCGCAATGTGTTGAACAGCGCCGCCCGCGAGATCACCTACACCCCCGGGGGCCAAGATACCCTCTCCAAGCTGATCCGAGGAGAGCTGAAAGCGGAAGAGGCCCTGGCTATCGTACAGCCCCAGCCTACCCCGACTCCGACGCCTACCCCTACTCCGACACCCACGCCCACCCCGACACCAACACCCACAACCACACTCAGGCAAACCCCCCCTCCCGCATCCACGCCGT